>CADANQ010000025.1:26967-61111 GCA_902789365.1 uncultured Eubacteriales bacterium | reverse complement strand
GGGGTGTCGTTCCGCTTCACCCCTCGCCGGGGCGGCATCGGGACCGTGTACCCGATCAGCCGTTACATGAAGCTTAAACGGATCATAATCGGAGGGAGATCCCCCCGATACCTCCCCGCTGCTGCCATACGTTTGTTCTCCTTCACACACGACTGAACAGTTACAATCTTTCAAGGAAATGGTTTCACGAGGCCGGCAGACGGCCCATGGAAGAACAGACACCGAAACGGGCGCCTCTGTAATCGAGACGCCCGTTTAAATCGGCCATAACATCGTTTATGGATATGCGGCGCCGGTCATCCGCCCGGCGCGCCGTCCGTTTCCTGCCGGAAGGTCACATTGGGCAGGCGCTGCGGAAGCGCCGGCAGCGCCCCATATCCCACGCCGCCCGCTGCCGCCAGATCCCAGCGGATCCGCGGCGTTTCCCGCATCAGGGCGATCAGCTGCCTGCTCTGTCCGATGCCGCCCTGGGTCAGCACCGTCACCCGGCATCCCTCCGGATGTGCGGCCGCCACTTTTTTCATGGCCGAATACAGGTTGG
Source organism: uncultured Eubacteriales bacterium (assembly GCA_902789365.1). Lineage (GTDB taxonomy): Bacteria > Bacillota > Clostridia > Christensenellales > Aristaeellaceae > RUG756. Next base: position 60,570 of record CADANQ010000025.1, on the reverse strand, counting down.
GGAACGCGGCCATGCGAGGCGGCTGCGGCGCCGGCCCGTCAGGCCTCAGGACGCCCATGCACACGCAGTCTGTCCCGTAAGCCCAGACCTCCGCCGGTCCCCGGAGATATCTGTGAATCCGCTGAAGCATGGCATACGGCGCCAGCAGAACCGGCTGCGCGCTTTCCCTGACCGCCGCCTGTTCCCGGGGCGCGGCCCCGGGAACGGAAGCCTGCCGGACCGGAGCCGCGGGCGCCGGTACGGGAGGCCTTTTCGGAGGTATGGGTGCGGGCGTCGTCTGTACCGGCGCGGCAGGCCTTTTCGGAGCTGCCGGCGCGGCAGGCGCCGACTGTACCGGCATGGGCGGCCTTTTCACCGGCGCGGGCATTGCGGCGCCGTGATGCCCGAACAGGGCTTTGGCGCCTCCGCTGAAGCCCATGCCAACACAGCGCACCCGCCACCCGTTCTTGCGGTAGATCAACAGGGACACCAGCGCGTTCAGGCCCTTCAGATCGGCGCTTTCCGGGGTGAAGCGCAGTTTTTCGCCGTCCTGGAGGATCAAGGCCTGATGCTGTGTCAGGAAACCTTCTTCCAGGCTCAGGGCAAAGGAGACGGACTGCACGGCGTCCGGCAGGGAGCCCAGCCGCACCTCAAAGCAGTTTCCGTCCAGCCGGATGGCCGGCGTAACCGGCCGGTCATCTCCGCAGCGCCATTCCTCCCCGATCAGCGTACCGGACGCGTTCAGGGGAAAGGCAAACAGCCGGATACCGCCGCCTTCCGCGCTGAGCTTCACCCGGAAGGGCTCGTTTTCCCGCAGGATCGCGGAGAGAAGGGAGCGCCATTCCCGCGGCGCGTCAATTGCCATACGGTACGCCCCCTTTTCAGGCCACCGGGGCCATCAGGATTTTGCCGGTGCCCCGGTATACATTCACCAGGCCTTCGCCCGACATGGCCGAGCCCAGCAGGGTCCTGGCGGAGCGCTCTACGGTGAAGGACAGGCTCCGGCTCCAGCACACGGCCATATTTCCGTCGATTTTGATGACGTCGTTGTCCAGAGTGATCTCCACCAGTTCGCTCCGGGGATATGGGGATTCCAGGCACACCGCGCCGCGGCCGCTCATGCAGAGGTTGAACAATCCTTCCTTTCCGCCCGCCGCGGAGGAAAGGTTCTGTCTCATCACAATTTCCATGTTTACCTGCGTTTCGGCGGCAAGGAACATCCCGTCCTCCACCACGATGGCGCCGTTCCAGCTGTCCAGGTCTTCCAGCAGAATGTGCTTGTAGGTGGGCTCCAGAGCCAGCAGCCCCTTGCCGGTGTATTCCGGCTTCACCGCCGACTCGCCGCTCATCTTGCCCTTGAAGGCGTTGCTGATCAGCCCTCCTACCCCGTGTACGCCGCTTGTCATGCTTACGTCGCCCAACATCCACTGCATGGCGCCGGCCTGGGTGCGGACGCCCCCTGTCTGTCTCAGGTCGCAGAGCACCTGCCGCTTCCGCACGTTCATGGCGCTGGCGAAGTATTCCGACACCGCCTGCTGAGGGGCCACGCTCAGGTCCGTAATGTACTCCAGCACCTGGAAGGGGCCGAGTTTTTCCGTTGTCATGATGTTGTCGTTGTCTGTCAGGTTCCGTATTTGAAACATGGCGAAGTCCTCCGGATTTTTTTCTTTTTTGGGGCGGCATTCCCGCCGCCGGCTTTTTTCCCAATCAATATATAATATGGACATTCTTCCTGTCAAGCCGACGCATGGTCCGGCTTGCGCTTTCCGTACGGCGCGCCCTCTGGCATGCCCCGGGTGAGCGGAAAATCCGCGTGCGGGGTCAAACGAAGCGAAACCAAAGGTATTTTTTTCTCAAAGAAGGTTTGCCGGCCCGTGGGGGTGAATTATTGTTATATCGAAAGGAGGCGTAATTCCGCGATGAAAAAAAGAATCTTCTCCCTGATGGTTTCTGCTCTGCTGCTTCTCTGCGCCGCCGCCTGCGCGGAGACGGCGCCCGCGGAAACAGTCTGGACCACAAAACTCACCGCCCGCTGCGCCGATGTGCCGGAAGGACAGGAGCTGATACGCGGCCGAAATCTGTACCACGGGCAGATCAACAGGCTGACGCTGGATTTCCTTTTGCAGAAAAAAGGCGGAACGCTGGAGGAATACATCGAATATTCCGCCCTTCAGGTGCTGCCCTTCACTCCCGAGGAAGAGAAGCGCGTCGGCGATACCATGGAGTGGCTGAGCGCGTTTCTGGAATCCCACGGCCTGAAGCTGCCGGACCCGGGGACAATTACCTTTGTCAAAACCACCGGGAAGGAAGAACTGGGGGCCACCGGGTACACCTGCGAGGGCGTCATTTTTCTCAATCAGGACGCTTTTTCGCCGTCCGAAACCCCGGATTACAATTTTCATCTGATCGTGCTCCACGAGCTTTCCCATTGCCTGTCCCGGCTTTTCCCGGAGTACCGGCAGGCGATGTATTCCCTGATCCATTTCACCGTGCTGGACCATGATATCGAAATTCCGAAGGAAATCTTCGAAAGGATCATCACCAACCCGGATGTGGAGCGTCACAACAGCGTCGCCACGTTCACCATAGGCGGGGAGAAAAAGGAATGCTACATCATCACCCTGTCAGACGGCGTTTTTGAAAAGGAAGGCGACAACTTCCTTTTAGGGATGCATCCGGGAATCGTTCCCATGGGTACGACCGCCGTTTACACCAAGGAAGAGGCGGAGGATTTCTGGACCGTCTTTGGCGAGAATACCACTTATGTAATCGACCCGGAGGAAGCGGCGGCCAACAGCTTCGCCTATGCGCTGATGACCCTGGACGAGGGCTACGGGCGGTTCAGGAATCCCGAGATCCTGGAAGGGGTTATCGCATACCTGAGGCGGTAAGGAACGCGGCGGCGCCGGGACGGGCCTGAAGGACAGGCCCGTTTTTTTCGGTTTGTGCCGGGAAGGGGTCGGTTTTTTTTGCGCTTCCGCTGCTGCGCGCGGGACGGCGGCGGACAAAGGAAAAGGGATTTTATGCAAAAAAATTATTACGGAAAAGTGTCAGAGTATTTACATGCTGTCACAAATAAGTTAAAATAATATGTAACATGGGACGAGTGGACAGATTGTGTCCGAAGGCTGTCGGCGCTCTGTGTTTTATACAATACCTTGGGGGCTTTTCCCGGCCGCGTACAAGGGAAGGGTTCCGGGACCATTGCGGCAGCTTATGACGGAATGTGATAACGAGGCCGGGAACAGGACATGAGGAGGGAAAAGAGCGATGCGTCAGAACTGCAGGGTTTTGGCAGCGCTGCTGGCCGTACTGCTGGGGCTGTTTGCCGCTGTCGGTTCGGCGGCCGCCGATCAGACATATTATACCGATCTTTCAAATCTGGTGAGTAACGTAAGCATCACCGGCGCCGAAGTGACCGGCAATACATGGACGGTGCTTCCGGATACGCCGTATACCATGTCGGTCGTTTTTACGGAGACCGGCAGCAAACAGTTTGATATGGATTCGCCCGATCCCTTTACGTATCAGCTGCCCGCGGGGATTGTCCTCCCAGGCGAAATCCAGACCGGATACGGTCAAATAAGTTATCGGTTTGGGGCAGAAATTTATTATCTCCAATACAAATATACCGTTTCGCCGGACGGAAGCGTTAAGATTATTCCCGATTATGACCGTTTTGCGGCGGAATACGGCGAGCGGATCCTCAACGCGCTCAAGCAGCAAACAAGATTACATTTAGATATCGATTTTACAGGGCAATTCCATCGGGAGAACGAACACCTGGAATGGGGAACCCATGTTAAGACCGACGTGGTCGTTGATCTTGAAGAAAAACACGATCTTCAAATTGTAAAAACAGCGGAGTACGATCCCCAAAACGGTTTTGTCAATTATACGCTCAGGGTGACCTCCGAAGGAAACAACCAGAATATCGTCGTAAAGGATAACATTACCGGAAACGCGCTGAAATTGGACGGCACAGTTACTATTCCCGACCCCGGCTCCAGTACATGCACACTGGTTTCGGAAACGGAAACGTCCTTTGAATACGCGATCGATTCCATGACGGACGGCCAGGTCATTGAATTCAAATACCGCGCAAAAGTCGATTATGAAGCCGACGGCGACCATGACGGCCAGCTGACGTATGACCAGACGCGCAATACCGCCACGGTGACCGGAGACGGTACGGATGAAAAGCAGGTGAACTGGGGCAATCAGATCCAGTTCTCGTCCGTGTCGAAGGGAAACGGGCAGGTTGTCGGGGGAGAAGGAACGAAACAGACGGTTTCCTGGACGGTTGAGGTAAACAAGGAACGTATCATATCGGTCGCCGACACCGATTTTACGGACAGCATCGTAGTCTCACCCGGCAACCTGCCGATGCAATACAGCGGCGACGGCATCGATGTGTGGGTTTATGATATCAACGGGGCTCCTGTGGGAGAAGAGCCGAGACATATACCTTGGAGTGAAGTGGGTGTAACGGATAAATCACAGGATACCTCCTATACCTATCATTTTCCGGAGACCGATGATGGTATATACTCTTACAAGATCATCTATACGACGGAGGTGGACGTCAGCGGCCTTACCGGCGACGGGACTGTGCAAAATGACGCCGGAGGAAAGTATGGCCACGGTACCGGTTCCGCCGGGATCACGGGGCATGACGAGGAAGGCAAGCCGAAAATTTCCAAGAACCTCATCGGGCACAGCATTGAAGAAGCCACCTGGCAGGTGATCGTCCATGTGCCCGAAGGGGGCCTGCCGCCGCAGTACGGCACACTGACGGACACGTTTCCGGGGAGATATTTCTATTTTATTGATCCCCCGGGTTATCTGTGGGATGAATTGCTGGGTGATCCCGTAATAACGGGTCTTCAAAGCGGTGATTCGGCCACGGTGGTACCGGGAACCCATCAGTTTGAGGTCCATTTTAAAGACGGGAACGGCAACGACGGGCTTACGGGCATCGGCGCGGCGTACGACGTATATATCACCTTTAAAACGAAAAACAATCCGGACTGGATCAGATACGCGTCCCAGACGACGGATACTTCGTTCCTGGACCATGCAAACACGGCGTCGCTGAGCGCGGAACTTACCGCGACCGCTGTCGAGACCATTACGTCCCCGACGGCGGATAAAAGCGTGAGCGACAGCATTCTTGAGCAGGACGGCGTAAGATATCTTGAATACGACATTATTCTCGGCGGCGTAACGAGCGGAGATAATCCCATAACGATCCAGGACGAGTTCGATACGGGCGTGTTCCGGGTGCCCACGGACGCCGAAGCCGGCGCCCTGTGGCAGCAGTTTTATGTGCTCGGGGGAACCCAGTATTCTCAGATCACCCCCGTAGGCACCGCGGTATACAGCAATATCGGCGGCGGCATCAATATTACCGTTGCGGATCTCCCGAGCGATTTGCCTTACGGGTATCTCAAGGTGCATTACTGGCTTGCGCTGAAGGACGATGTCGACCTCGACCGGCTGGCGGCGGAGGCCGGCGGAAAATGGACGACGACCAACAAGGCGATCTGGAACGACGTGTCCGCCGAAGCGACATTCGAACATGATTACCTGTGCCTGACCAAAGAACTGTCGAACCTTGCGGAGATCGACAATGACCACCGTATCGCGAAATACAGGATCACGTTCAACCCGCTCCAGGGCAGGGTGAACGGCGGCGAAGACATTATCCTGCGGGACACCTGGTCGGAATCGCTGAATATCGACTATTCTTCGATCAGGATCACAACCGTGCCCGAAAGTGCCAATGAAAATGTCAGTTATACCATTTCAGGTTATACGGCAACGTTTACGATCCCGGACCAGACAAAGGTGGTCATCGAGTACAGCGCCGTGGTGCTCGGAACAGGGCCGGTCGAGTTCAGCAATGACGCAGCCGCCGGAGACTGGGAAGACGGAACAAAAGAGACTTACACATTTTCCACGCACAGCACGGGGACCGGCGTCGGCGTTTATTTCCCGGTGCTCAAGGTGGACGAAAACAATAACCGCATACGTATCCCGGGCGTAAAGTTTAAACTGACGGCGCCGAAAGGATTTTCGCTGAAGAAAGGGGAAAACCTGTACGAGGTCACCCTGGAGACAGACGCAAACGGGGAGCTGCTGATCGACCAGTCGAAGTATGTCCTGTTTTTTTACGACGCTGCGGATAACTTCCGTCAGGATGATCCCAAAACATACGTCGTTTACACACTGACGGAACTGGAACCGCCCGCCGGTTACGCGCCTCTCGGCTTTTCATATACCATATCCTTTACGGATAATATAGACCAGGTCACGTTTGATAAAAGCTATATCTATCCGGCTTCGGGAGGATCATTGCAGATCAAGAACACCCCCCTGGAAGGCCTGACGGTGAGAAAGAAAACCGTCGGGGACGACAGCGGCAAGCAGTTCCTGTTCACGATTACGCTGGACGACAGCACCATCAGCGGCACATACGGCAAAATGGACGACCAGGGCCGCTATGACGAGCATGCGATTACGTTTGAGAAGGGGGGCGCGACATTCCTGCTGAAGGACGGCGAATATAAACAGGCGGTCGGACTGCCCGCCGGCATTGGGTATACGATTACGGAAACCTTGGAGGACGGTACCCCGGCGGAGGATTACAGTACGGTTTCCTCCGGCAGAACGGCGGACGGCGGACAAATGACGCCGGGCGGCGCGACGTTTACGGGAACCACGCGGATCGAGGGCACGGAAATAACGTATGTGAATACAAAGGTTACCCTGACGGCGACTGCCTTCCAGGCGATCAAGGTCCTTACGGGCAGGAAGATGACAGGGAGGGAATTCTCCTTCGGGGTGTATGATGAAAACGGCATATTGATCCAGACGGTGCAAAATGACGAAAACGGAGTCGTCAGCTTTGAACCGATCTCCTATAAGCTGGCGGACGTGGGCATCCATACCTATACCGTGAAGGAGATTGTGCCGGAGGGCGTAACCCCGGAAAACCCGACCCAGGGCGGATATACCTACGACCTGACTTCATACACCGTTAAGGTCCAGGTTGTTTATTACGGCGACGGCATACTGAAAGCGGGCGTCATCGACGTTTATGAAAATTAAACGGCGTTTGCGCAAGCCGCAACGGGCATACTGACGCGGACGGCGAAATTCGCTAAAAGCCCGAAATTTAACACTCAAACAGGCTCAAACCCGCATGTAACACGGGTTTGAGTTTTTTTGCGCCGCTTTTTTTCCACGCCGCCGTCAGGGCATTTTTCCGTAACCCCGTCCCCCGCGTTTTTTTTGCGCCGCCATCGGGGTATTTTCCCGTAACGCGTCTCCCGCGTACAGGCAGGCGGAAACCGCCGTCTGTCGGCGGCAGGTCCTTTCGCCGAATCGGGGTGCAGGGGTGAAAACCTCTGCCGCGGGGTTTGGGGCCGCGCAGGCCCCATCCGCCGCGGCTTGACGCCCGACACATAGAACCGGCCCCTGTGCTGTTAAAAAAGTGTTGACAACTATAGTAGACGGATGTATACTTATTGATGTAGACACGTGTCAACAAAAAAGGAGGCTGCGGCATGGCGATACAGGTCACTGAAGCGGAGTGGAAGATCATGGAGGTGCTTTGGGATCATTCCCCCAGGACGATGGGGGAGATCACAAGGATTCTGGAGCCGGAAACCGGATGGACGAGGCACACGGTGATCACGCTGCTCAAGCGCATGACGGAAAAGGGCGCCGTCAGCGTGGATGATTCCGAAAGGGCCAAGCTGTATACGCCCCTCATTACCAGGGAGGAAGCGTCCACGGAGGAAACGCACAAATTCCTGTCCCATATTTTCAGGGGAAAGGCATCCCTCCTGGTCCATCACCTGGTGGAAGCCGGGGACCTGTCGGAGGACGACCTTCGGCAGATCCTGGACGTCATGGAAGGCAGAAAGAAATAAAAAACCGCAAAGAAGTAAATGCATGGGATCGATCTGTTATCCGTACTGTAACAGAGGAGGTTTTTTATGCGCTCGGCGACTGTATACAATTTCCTGATCGAAGCCAACATCATGGCCGGCATCGCCATCATCCTGATGATCCCGCTGCGCAGATTTCTGCGGAAAGGGCTGGGAAACGGCGCCATCTGCTTCGGATGGCTCCTGATCGCCGTAAGGCTTCTGTGTCCCCTGTCGTTTGCGAACCCGCTGATCCACACGATCCGCTCCCCGTTTGCTTCCGACGCGGCCATCCGCCCCATCGCGGGGCAGGTCAAGGTGCGTTTGACTGACGCCGTGAGCCGGATGAGCGATATTTTCTGGCGCGCCGACAATATGACGGGCTATGAAGCCGCGAGCCGTCTTGGCGAAGGGCTTGAGGACGCGAGCGCGGCCATTACCCTGGCGAAGGTCTGGTTGGCGGGCGTCCTGCTGGTTTTGGCATGGTTCCTGATCTGCAATCTCCGCTTCCACATGCGGCTGCGGGCGGACCGGATCGAGCCGATCTCGGGCGAAATGAAGGAAAGGTTTGACGCGCTCTGCCGCGAACGGGGCGTCAGGTCCGTGCCGGTGTTTTTCACCGATCCCCTGCCCAGCGCATGCCTTGTGGGGGTCTTCCGTCCGTATATCGCGCTGCCGCTCAGCGCGTCTCCCCGGGACGCCATCCATGTGCTGACCCACGAGATCTGCCATCTGAAAAACCGGGACCATCTGTGGGGCGTGCTGCGTTTGCTTTGCTGCGCGGTCCACTGGTTCAATCCCCTGGTGTGGCTTGCCGCCGCCATGAGTCGCACGGACAGCGAACTGAGGTGCGACGACCGGGTGACCGGGCCCATGGACCCGGAGGAAAGGAAAAGCTACGCCGGCGTGCTGGTGCTGTCCGCCGCCCGCAGGAACGCCCCGGGCCTGGGCATGCTGGCCACCGGGATGACCATGACGGGAAAACGCCTGAAGACCCGGGTGGAAACCGTGATGCGGGGCGGAAAGCCGCTCAGGTGGCTGGCCGTGACATTCGCGGTGCTCGCGTCCATGTGCCTCGTCGGCGCCTTCGCCACGTCGGAAACAAAGGAACATCTGGAAATGGGGGTTTACTGGCCCATTGAGGAGCATTACCTGACGGAAGCGCTCCATGGGAACAGGCGGATCCAAAATGAAAGCGACGCGGCGGCCTTCGCGAAGGAAGTGTGGGACCGGGTGAAAGGCAGGGAAGCGGAGGGCAGCTTCGATGTATACCGCGAGGGCGGCAGCTGGTCCGTCAGCCTGACGGAGGGGGACGACGCCGCGTTTACCCTCTGGTTCTCTTCCGACGGCGTCATTTGGGATATGAGCCAGGACCTGAAGGACTACCGCTGGGTAACGGACGGGGAGTACGCCGAAAGCCAGGTCATGGATATGGAGGAGCTGAACGCCCTCCGGGAATGGACGATGAAGGAACTGGAGGTTCTCGTCCCCGGCCTGACCGGCGAGATCCGCACACCGGAGCTGGTCTATGTCCGCGACGTGGGGGACGCGAAATTCGTACACCTGAACGCCCCTCCGAAGAATTCCCGGTATGACGCCGGCGCCAGTGTTTTTGTCCTGGTTCGTCCGGAAGGGGAGTATGTGCTTGTGATGCTGCAGCTGGCCGGGAACGGTTAATGGGAGTGAAACACGATGGAATTGACATGGAAAGAAGGTCTGACCGCGGCCGGCGGCCGGACAGACCCTTCCGAGTCGCTGTCCTGCCTCTATGACGAATACGGCACCGACGTTCTTCGCCTGTGCTTCATGTACATGAAAAACTGGTCCGACGCCGAGGACGCGGCGCAGGAAACCTTCCTGAAGGTGTGGCTTCGCCTGAATTCATTTGAGGGCAGGAACCAATGCGGCGTCAAAACCTGGATCATGCGGGTGGCCCGCAACACCTGCCTGGATCTCCTGAGGAAAAGGCGTAGGAAAAGGGAGGCCGCCGGGGATGAACCGGCCCGGATCATGAACGCTTCCGGAGAGGACAGGGAACTGATGCTGGACGTCCTGGACCTGCCGGAGAAATACCGCGCCGCGGTCCTGATGATCTACTGGCAAAAGATGACCCTCAGGGAAGCCGCCAAAGCCCTGGGAACGTCCCCCGCGGCGGTGTGCAGAAGGCTGAAAAAGGCGCTGTCCATGCTGGAAGGCTGAAAACGGTTTTCCCGGGAATCGTCAGGAATGACCTTAATGCCGTTTGATCATTATATGGAGGGAATATGAAAGCACGTTCGAAAGTCCTGTCTGCGTGTCTGGTGATCATTGCTTTATGTCTGCCGTCCTTTGCGGGAGCGGGGGAGATCGATCTGATGCCTTACGCCATTTCCAACCTGACGGAGGTGCTGGGTTATACCGCGGAGGAAGCGGAGGCCTTCGTTTTTGAAAGGCGTGAGGGGGGAGAGGTCGCATTCTGGCATCCGGATCATCCCGACTGGGTCTATACCGTTTTCATTGACCGCAAAACCGGGCAGATTTCCGGAACCACGCCCTTTGATACCGGATACGCGCGGTACCGCGGGGAAAACACCGTCCGGGAACTGATGCGTGCTGTCCGAGAAAAGGGCTGGTTTGCGACCTGGGACCGGGATGCGCGTGAGGAAATGCTTGCCCTTTTGAATAAGGAAAACATCCGGATCAGCACGGAACTGCTGTTTGCCGAAAGCGCCGGCAGCGCGGCGCACGGCTTCTTTGAAAGCTGCTATGGGCCGGAATTCGGGTGGACGGAGGCGCTCTCCGGGCTGTTTGGGAGCGTCCTTGAAGAATACGGCCTGGAATGGGAGGCGGAAGACCTCCGTCATCCGGGCGTCCGGCAGGCTTCCTCCCCGGAGACGACGGGCTCCGTCCGGACGGTCACGCTGTTTGAAGGGGAGGCGCCCGGGGAGCTGGAACCGCTTTTCGCCGATCCTCATCTGGCGGGATGGCGGTGCCTTTGCGGCGCGTCCGTTTTCTTTGACTGGACCCGGTCGGGCAAGGATACGCCGGCCAAATACAGCGGCTCTGGCCTTGCGGCCTTCGAAAAGGACGGCCGCCGGATGCTTTTGCAGCTGGCGGTGATGGACGACGAATGGAGGATATTCCCGCTGGGTGAAAACGCGCTGATCCAAAGCGGCGATATCCTTGTGACGTATGACGGGATTCGTGGTTCGCTCGCCGTTGTGTATCCGTCAGGTCACGGAACGGAGGCCTTTTACCTTGCTCCGACGGCGAACACAAAAGGCGTGTATTGTACGATTATGGCATATGAACGGCTGGACGCGGATACCGGGGATGCGGTCTGGATCCCGGTGTCGGGCGATATGCCCACCTGGAAATGGGAAAAGACCCCGAAGGAACCGGAACGCGCCAGGTTTCCCCATCATTTGGGCGCCGTGCCCATCGGGGATTTCCCGACCACGTTGGATGAAGTCCTCCAATACGGCTATCCGGGGCTGCCCGGGAACTGTGTGCTGACGGACGGCGTCAATTTCCGCACCGGGACCAGCAGCCGTTCACATAGCCGCGGCATGCTGGAGCCGGGCGTGGTGATCCCCGTGCTGGAGGTGCTTCCGGGGGATCCGAATCCGTGGATCCGCACCCGTATCGGTTTTCTGGATGGTTACGTCGCCGCCAATTATACAAGTTACGACGGCCGGATCCCGAGCCTGGTCACGCCCCAGCCGGCCGCAAAAGCAAAGCATGAGATTACCCTGATGCGGGGAACGGGCTGGCTTGATTCCGCCGTGGGGTCCTTCCCGGCAGGCACTTTGATGCATGTGGTCTTTGAGGACGGGGACTGGCTGTACGTGGACGTGCCCCGGGGAGAAATGACCTGGCTGATGGACATGGAAGGAAGCTTCGGCTACGTCAGGAAGAGCGACGTGCTCACGGCTTCCTCCGTTTGCCGGCTGGAATGGACGGATGATTAAGGGGAGGGAGGATATGAAAAGGATCGTCGCTGCGCTGCTTTGTTTTGCCGTTCTCGGCCCGGCGTTCGCCGGTGCGGAGGAATATTACATCTACGGGGTCCATGACCGGTATTTTACGCCTTTCGCGCCGGAGTTTTTCGGGGAAGACGACGCCGTGTACCATGCCTGGGGCGACAGGGACGGGGATATCAGCCTCGACTGGCACCTGCTTTGGTACCGGAGCGGGGAGCTGTTCCGGGACTACGCCTATCCCGCCGCCGGGGGGTTCAGCTCGTCCCTGTTCCTCCCCCGGGAGGACGGCACCTGCGGCGTGCTCCTTCCCGGACAGAAGGACGCGGAGACCGGCGGCGGATGCGCGGTGCTTTATGAATGGACCGCCGACGGACTTGAAACGGAGGAGAGGATCCCAGGAAACTGGCAAAAAGAGGACATCAAAAAGGCGGACGGCGGGTTCTTTGCCTATGACGGGATCGCCGGCGTGCTCAGCTGCTTTGACAGCCATGGAAGGCCGCTCCGGGAAATCTCGATGGCGGAGAGGATCCCGCAGACCGTGATCATGGGGAAAACATGCCGCGGGGAGATTGCCGGCGCCGTCGGCGATATTGACGGGCTGTGCGCCGTCGTATTCCGGACGGAAACGCGCAGCGCCAGGCATTCCCGCTACCTGGCCGTCTGCATGGACCGGCTGGAGGAAAAATGGAGCCGCTCCTTCCAGTTCGATCCCGCCCTTATTCTCCCGGGAGACGGCTTTATCTGGCGGCTGGAGCGGACCGGGAGCGGCGCCGCGGACCCGGTGAAAATCATCCGTCTGGACGCGGCGGGCAGGGATACGATCGCCCGGACGCTGTCGGCGGACGGACTGGTGCTGGGCGTCCATATGAAGGTTTCCCCGATAACAGGCTTTTTGACAATCTACGGCAGCGCCGTATCCAACGCCAGGGGCGTCTATACCGTGTTCCGCATGCATTTGGACAGGGAACTGAAGCAGGTGTCGCTGGACGTCAGGGAAGCGGATTTTTATGAGGATTACTCTCCGTCCGTCCTGATGCGCGGAGACGGCGCGCTGTTCGTCTTTTGCCGCGGCATTGAAGTCACGGATCCTTCGGCGCCGGCGGTCCTGATCCCCTTCGGCGCGCTGCCCGAATGCGGCGCCAACGGAATCCGTATCCGGTAATTTTTTTTGCGCCGCCGTCAGGGCATTTTTCCGTAACCCCGTCCCCGCGTAGTGGCAGGCGGAAATCGCCGTTTGTCGGCGGCAGGTCCCTTCGCCGAAACGGGGTGCAGGGGTGAAAACCTCTGCCGCGGGGTTTGGGGCCGCGCAGGCCCCATCCGCCCCGGCCGACGTCCGACACAGAGAACCGTCCCCTGTGTCTATCCGCCCCGGCTGACGCCCGACACAGAGAACCGTCCCCTGTGTTTAAAAGGATTGAATGCTTTTGCGGCGCCTCAGACACGTCCGGGACCGCAAGGGACTTTACCGTATTACTGCCCGGCAGTGTCGCGGAACGGGTGGCAGTAGGCGTAATACCAGCATTCATAGGGGTCACAGCACTGCTCGCCGGGCTCGACGGCGACCTCTTCCGGCTGCTTCTGCATCCGGTTCAGGTCCCATATGTTGTCGTTGATCCAGCGGTAATATCCCCTGGCCTCACGTGTGACGTCCTGAGGCAGAAAGGGGTCGGCTTCGTCCGGCCCGTGGATCACGATAAATACCCGGCCGATCTTCACCCCGCACCGGGTGATGATGTAGTACTGGAAACCGGCGTCCCGGACGAACTGCTCATGGACCTCCGGGGCGTTCTTGACCTCATAAAGATCGTATCCGGTATCCGTTTTGCGCAGGATATCCGCGGCGCAGTAATTGTTATAATTGCTGAATGCCGCCTCACAGATCACCGGCGTGCCTTTGGCCAGGTGCTCCTGCGTTTTTCGGATCATGGCCTTCTTGTCCGGAATCTTTTTTCCGGGCAGGTACACCGTCATCTCCTCATAGGGGCCGAACATGCCCATGGCGCGGTCGCCGAAATCGTTCCCGGCGTCCAGCCGGGCCTGCACCTCCGGCGGAATGACCCGCAGGCCGGGTTTGTGCTTGTCCAGCCACAGCATTTTGCGGCACTGCATGCCGCGCATAAAGTCGGTTTTGGTGATGGCCATGTTTCCTCCAAAGAAGCGGTTCGGGTTCGTTACCTGGCCGTGAACCAGCAGGTGATTTCCCGGGCAATGAGCTCGTGCCCCAGGGGAGAGGGATGATTCCAATGGCTGAGCAGGTCCTGAAGGTCGCCGCCGCGGTCGATATAGCGCTGAAACGCGGCGAAGCTGTCTCCCAGGGCGACGCCGTATTCCCCGGCCAGGGCGCGTTTCTGAGCCGCGTGGGCCTCCAGCGCGCGCCAGTCGGAGTCCCGCGTGAACCACGTCCGGTCCCAGCTGGGGGTCATAAGCATCAGGAAGGCCCCGTATTCCAGGGTTTTTTCGATCATGCTCCGCCATGCCCTTTCCGCTTCACCCAGTCCGGGGCCCCGGTCGTTCAGGCCGTAATCCAGGATCACCAGGTCGGGCCGATGGCACAGGACGTCGCGGACAAAGCGGTCCGCTCCCTGAGGGGACGCTTCTCCGCCAACGGCTGTGACAATCACATTGATCACCGCGTAGGGGAAGCGTTGGCAGAGCGTTTTGCGCACCAGGTGCGGGTACGCGTGCAGGGTATCCACCCAGGGCGTGCAGGCGTACCCGGCCGGCACGCTGTGGCCGTGGCAGACGATATTGACCGCGGCGTTGTCGGGCCATCGTTTGGCGAGACGGTCGCACAAGGCGGAAAGATACTGATCTTTTGCGGGAATGCCCATGGCTTTCCTCCGTCGGCGGATGATTCCGCCTTTGCAGCGTCCCGATTCCTCGAAAGGGCCGCCAGTTTTTTTCGATGATCAGTATAGCATACCGATGCGGCGGATTCAATCATCCCGGCCGATGAGCCGGGAGCCTGTGATATGCGAAAGGCCCCCGCGGATGGCGGGGGCCGGAGGAGAGGGCTTGCTCTGCGATATATAGATTCGTGCCGGGCGATCCGGCGCGGGGATAAATTCGTTCAGCGCGGGCCGCGGCTGCGCGGCATTATGCCGCGGCGGCGGTGTGGTGATGGCCGGGCCGGATGAAGGCGGCGGCGGCCAGGATCAGTCCGAACACGGCGACGAAGGCCAGATGGGAGGGACGGGTGAAGGTCCGGACGAAAAGGGGAATGTTGAAGCGTGCGACAAACATGTCGAGCATGGCGATAATGGCAGAGATGCCGAAGAAATTCATAACAGCGATACCGATGGTCTTTTTCATTTTGATATCCTCCTCCGCCGACGGCGGTCAGTTTTCTGTGTGATATGCCGGGCTTCATGCGCCGGACATTATTTGATACGGAGATATGAAAAGGGCGGCAGTAAAACTCCGGATTTTTTTTGCGTTTTTTTTTGCGTTTTTTTTTGCGTTTTTTGCGTAATCCGGCGGAGAGACCCCTGTCACCCGCGTGGGATAAGCGGGGAATGCGATTGCAGGGCGGGACCCCCGGGCAAACGTTTACGAACAAAAACTCCCGGGAATACCGAACAGACAAGCTGATAAACTGTTGAAAACAATCTGCGGACCGGGTTTATATTATTCCGGATTGACTTTCTCGGAAGGGGGTCCGGGGGAAACCGCTCTTTGGTCACAAAGAGCGGTTTCCCCTGGCTCCGTAAGCGATTGCCCAGGGCGGAATCAAAAGAAAAGTTGTGCTGTATGCGGATGATGGGGTATAATGACGGAAGAAAAGGCAAGGAAGGGGGAATAAAACATGAAGACGCGTGAAAGGCTTCTGTGCGCTCTGCTTTCGGCGGTCCTGCTGCTTGCGCTCAAGCCGGCGTCGGCGTCGGCCGAAACGTCCGGCGCCTGCGGGGAAAACCTCCGGTGGACTTTGGACGACCGTGGCACGCTGACAATCACGGGAACCGGCGAGATGGACAGCTTTATCCGGTACGCCTCCGTCCCCTGGTGGGACAAGCGGGACCTGATCCGGCAGGCGGTCCTGGAGGACGGGGTTGAAAGCGTGGGGGCCTATGCCTTTTCCTCCTGCGGCAGCCTGACATCCGTTACCCTGCCTGCCACGGTCACATCCATCGGTGACAGCGCCTTTTCCTTCTGCGCCGGCCTGACGGAGATCGTCCTGCCTTCTTCCCTGGCGTCCCTTGGGGACGAAGCCTTCCGTTTCTGCACTTCGCTTACGGAGATTGCCCTGCCCGCGTCCCTCGTTTCCGTCGGGATCAATCCCTTCTGCGGGTGCGCGGCGCTCCGGTCGATCGCGCTGGCGCCCGATAACCCTGTTTTATATATGGAAGGCGGCGTGTTGTACGACCGGGAGCGTCAGGCCCTGGTGTGCTGTCCCTGCGCCGCGGGCATCGAATCTGTCGATGTGCCGGAGGGTGTCCGCACCATCGGCAGCAGTGCGTTCTACGAGTGCGGAAGCCTTGTTTCGGTTGCGATGCCCGGCACGGTCACGACCGTCGGGGACAGCGCGTTCTACGAATGCGAAAACCTGACCGGCCTGACCCTGTCCCCGGCCCTTGAGATCATCGGCGGAAAAGCCTTTCGCTGGTGCAAGCGCCTGAAGGAGCTTTCCCTGCCGTCGGGCCTGACCTTCATCGGGGACGAGGCGTTTTCCTACTGCCTGAGGCTGAAATCGGTGGCCCTGCCCGATTCGCTGGAAGCGATGGGCGCCAACCCGTTTTACGCCTGCAAAACGCTGACCGAAATCACCGTATCTCCGGAGCATCCGTATTTCAGGGTACGGGACGGCGTCCTGTATACCGGGCGGGAAGGAACGCTGGTATGCTACCCCTGCGGTTTCACGGAGACCGAGTTCACGGTGCCCTCCGGTACCCGCGGCATCGGCGGCTACGCCTTCTACGGATGCGCGGCCCTGAAGGCCCTGACCGTTCCGGAAACCGTAACCTCCCTCGGCGATTATGCCTTCGGCTTTTGCTCCGGGCTGGAGAATATCACTCTGTCCGAAGGGCTGCAGGAAATCGGCGATTTCGCTTTCTGCGGCTGCACCGGCCTGACGGCATTTTCCATGCCGTCGTCCGTGGTATCCGCGGGTGATTTTGTGTTCTACGGCTGCACGGCCCTGAAGGAAGCCGGGCTGTCCGACGCCCTGACCGGGATCGGGGACTATGCTTTTTACGGCTGCACGTCCCTCGCCTCGGCCGTCCTGCCGGATTCGGTCACCGTTATAGGGAAATTCGCCTTCTACGGATGCTCCGCTCTGGAAAAGGCGGTATTGCCCGCCGCCCTTAAAGAGGTGGACGATTTCGCCTTTTACCGGTGCGTTTCGCTCGAGGAGGCGGACATTCCGCCGGCGGCGGAGCATATCGGGGATTACGCTTTCTATGGCTGCGCGGGGCTGAGAAAAGCGACGCTGCCCCCCTCGGTCGTTTCCATCGGCTATTTCGTTTTCAGGGACTGCGCTCCGGAGCTTGAGGTAACGGCGGAGAAGGGCAGCCGCGGCGCGGAATACTGCGAAGCTGAGGGAATCCGCGTCGTTTACCCGGATGCGGCCGCGGCGCCGGCGGAATGACGGAAGGCGGATAAGAAAAAAAGAAATGAAAACAGGCCGCGCCTGAACGCCGGGCGCGGCCTGATGTTCTTTGGATTTTTCCGCGGTTTTTTATCTGCGGGTCACGCTTACGGAAACGGTGCCGTTCATGGCGCTTTCGCCGAAGACGTCCTTTCCGCCTTCAATGGACCGGATGATAACGATGGTCTCGTCGTCGGGGGTCAGGATGCTGAGACTGCCGGTCTTCAGGATGCGGCTTTCGCTGCGCTTTTTAAGGATTGCGCGCACCTCCTCAAGAAAGGCGGTGTCCTCGTGACCCCAGGGATAGGTGCCGCGGTTGAAGGGATCCGCCGCTCCCCACAGTCCGGCCTCGTCGCCGTAATAAACGCAGGGAATGCCGGGCAGGGCGCAGATGATGCGGAGCATTTCAAGATAGCGGCTTTTGCCCAGGGCCAGCTCCTCGTCGGTCAGGGTGCATTTGCCCCGCTCTTTGGGCGGCACGTCGTTGAAATCCCTGCCGGCAAGCACGTTGATGGTCCGGGGACGGTCGTGGGTGCCCAGGATGTTCATGACGCTGTAATAGAAGGGCAGGGAATAATTTTCCTGCTGGCTGAGGATCAGCCGGGCCAGCTGTCGGGAGGAGCACCTGAAGGTGAGGAAATCCAGAAGCGCCGAGCGCAGGGGATAATTCATCACGCTGTCCAGAGTGTCCCCAGTGCAGTAGCAGCGGGTCTCGCCCCAGACCTCCTTGCGGCTGGCGTCCTCCCATACCTCGCCCACGATGGCGCAGTCGGCGCGTTCGGCCTTGGCGGCGGCGCGAATGCGGCGCAGCATATCCATGGACAGCTCGTCCGCCACGTCCAGCCGCCACGCGCCGGCGCCGGCGGCCAGCCAGCGGCGGACGATGCCGTCCTCGCCCAGGATGAATTCCTGATAATCCGGGTCGTCCTTGTTGACGGTCGGCACGTTGTCGATGCCCCACCAGCAGGCGTAGGTGTTGGGGAAACGGGTAAAGGTGTACCACTTGTACCAGCGGCTCTGCATGCTCTGGTACGCGCCTTTTTCCGGAAAGGTGCCGTAGCGGTTGAAATAAATGCTGTCGTCCCCGGTGTGATTGAACACCCCGTCCAGCATGATGCGCATGCCCCGCTTTTCGCATTCGGCGCAAAGCGCCTTAAAGTCCTCCTCGGTGCCAAGCATCGGGTCGATCCGGGTGTAATCGCCGGTATCGTAGCGGTGATTGGAGCGGGAGAGGAAAATGGGGTTCAGGTAGATCACGGTCACGCCCAGGGATTCCAGGTAGGGGAGCTTCTCCCGGATGCCGTTCAGGTCGCCGCCGTAGAAATCAAGGGCCTGGTTGTCGGTGCGGCTGTTGGGCATCATGATGGGCACGTCGTCCCAGTTTTCGTGGATAAAGATCTCCTTGCGGGGGCTGGAGGGCATTTTGGAACGGTAAAACCGGTCCGGGAAAATCTGGTACATGATGCCGTCCCGCATATAGCGGGGCACCTGGAAGTCCGGGTCGTATACCGTGATCTGGAAGGCCCGCGGCGTCCGGGTCTCGTGGCCCTCGCCGCCCATGCCGTCGTCGGGAGCGCCCAGGAAAACAATGCTTCCGTCGTTCCGGACGGTTCTGAAATCATACCAGCACAGCCCGGGCGTTTCGGGGGTTTCCAGCACGGCTTCAAAGGTTTCGGCGTGGACGCGGCGCATGGGGAATTCCCGGGGGATGCCGTTGTACCATGCCCTGACGACGGCGTCCTGAAGATGCTCCGCGCCCAGCAGGCGCAGCGTTACCGGCGTTCCCGCCCTGACGGCGCCCATGGGGTCGCGGCAGGCGAGGCTTCGGGTGTTGTGATAAAGAGCCATACGATCAATCCTTTGATGAGTTTAGCTTTTTTCTTGTTTCCGCGCTGCTTTTGAGCATTTCGGCGGCATGGACCGCGGCCGAGGCCGGGTCGCCGCCCAGCATCCGGCTGATTTCCTTTACGCGTCCGTCCGCGTCCAGCAGACGGATGCGGCTGAGGGTGCGTTCCCCGTCGAAGCTCTTTTCCACCAGGAACTGGCGGTCGGCCATGGCGGCGATCTGCTGCAGGTGGGTGACGCAAAGCACCTGGTGGGTCCGGGCGATCATGGCCATTTTTTCGGCGGTCACCTGGGCGGCCTGCCCGGAGATGCCGCTGTCGATTTCGTCGAACACCATCGACGGGATGGTGCTCCGGTCGGCCGCGGCCGCCTTGATGGCCAGCATCAGGCGGCTGAGCTCGCCGCCGGAAGCGGTGCGCGACAGGCTCTGCAGTTCCTCGCCCCGGTTCGGCGAGATCATAAAGCGGCAGGTCTGCCCGCCGGATACGGAGGGCTGCGCGGGGGACAGGAGGCACCTGAAACGCGTTCCGGCCATGTTCAGGTCCTTCAGCTGCGCTTCCACCGCTTTTTCGAACTGCCCGCTCAGGGCCTCCCTGGAGGCGCGGAGCCGGTCCGCCGCCTCGTCGTAGGCCTTCCGCGCCTTCTTTTCCTCGTCCTCCAGCCGGGCGATGTCCCCGTCCAGGGATGCAAGGGAGCGGAGCTCCTCTTCGATGGCTTCCAGCCGGTCCAGCATGTCGCCGGTGGTGGCCCCGTAGCGCCGGGAGAGCCGGCGGATCAGGTCCAGCCGGGACATCACCTGTTCCTCCCTTTCCGGGTCCGGGGCCAGGGAATCCAGGATGCCCTGCAGGGTGAGGGCGATGTCCTCCGCCTCGTAATAAACGTTTTGCGCGCGCTCGTGCAGGGAGGAAAAATCGTCCCCCAGCGGCGCGATGCGCCTGAGCGCGTCGACGGCGGCGCGGAGGCGGCTGACCGCCGACGCGTCCTCGTACAGGGCGGAGTAGCTTTCACGGACGGCGGAAACGATCTTGCTTCCGTTGCGTATCCGGTCCCGCTCCTTTTCGAGGGCTTCTTCCTCGCCCCGCTGAAGGCGGGCCCCTTTTAATTCCTTTCGCTGCATTTTGAGGACGTCCTCCCGGTCCTGCTTCTGCCGGGAGCGTTCCAGCGTCTCCTCCAGGGCGAGGGATACCTCGTGCCAGGCCCGGTAGCGCCCGGCGGCGTCCTTCAAAAGCGCCTGGTGGGCGGCGGAGCCGAAATCGTCCAGGAATTTCAGGTGGTTGCGGTCGTCCATCAGGCTCTGGTGGGCGTGCTGGCCGTGAAGGTCCATCAGGCGGTCGGTGACGGAATGATAGGCCTGGAGGGCGACCGCCAGGCCGCCGATGCGGCAGACGCTCCGGCCGGAGGCGCTCAGCTGCCGCGAGAGGATCACCTCGTTCCCCTCTTCGGGGGCCATATCCATCTTCCGCAAGGCCTCCAGGGCTTCCGGCGCGTCGGAAAGGTCAAAAATCCCCTCCACATAGGCGGTATCCTGCCCGGCGCGGATCAGTTCCCTGTCGGCCCGGCCCCCGAGCAGGAGCCCCATGGCGTCCACGATCAGCGATTTGCCGGCGCCGGTTTCGCCGGTGAGCACGTGCAGGCCGGAAAAGAAATCCACGCTGGTTTCGTCGATCAGCGCGATGTTCCGGACCGTAAGCGATAAGAGCATGTCAGCGCCTTCCCTCTTGTCATTTGAGGATCTGCCGGAAATAATCGGCCATCCTGGCGGCTTCCTGCTCGTCGTGAACGATTACCAGGATGGTGTTGTCCCCGGCCATGGTGCCAAGAACCTCCTTGAGGTGCATGCCGTCGATGGCTTCGGCGGCGGCGTTGGCTGAGGCGGCCAGGGTCTTGATGACGATGATGTTCCGGGCGTATTCGATGGAGACCACCGACGCCACAAAAATCTGTACAAAACGGTCGCTCATCTCATGCTGCGCCTTGTACGCGGGGGCGTATTTGTAGGTTCCGCGGGAGGTGAGCACCTTCAGGAGGCGCAGCTCCTTGATATCCCTGGAAACGGTGGCCTGGGTGACAGCGATGCCGTTTGCGCGCAGCGCGTCCGCCAGGTCCTCCTGGGTTTCGATATCCTGGTTTTCAATGATGCTCAGGATGGCTGCCTGACGATCGTTTTTCATGGTATTCTCCTATCGGGAAGGCAGGTCGGCAAAAAGCGGCCTCCCGCGGCGTGATTTGGAGGAAATGAAAGATTATTCAGGCCGGAGGCCCCTGCGCCCTCCGCCGGCGTCCCTGAAAACCGGGAATATCCCGCCTGCCGCGGCGAGTTTCCGACGGGGGACGCATACGATGGATTATACCATGGGCGGCATAAATAAACAAGAAAAAAGAACCGTGATACTCATCTCAAATTGGTTTAGCCAATTTGAGATGCCGCGTGCTTCGCACGCTAATGCTGCGCAGAGCGCGTCATTCCGTCTCGTCCGGAAACCTTCAAAGGAGCGGCAAAGCATAAATGATTTGACAAATCGAAAGGAGAAACATATGATTTACCTGAGAATCGGACGGTTTTTGACCGCGGGACATAAAAGACGGTTTCAAGGAGTGTAAAAGGAATGAAAGACAGCCTGAAGCATCTGTTTGATTTTATCGAAAACGGCGTATCCCCCTTTCATGCCGTCGCCTGGGCCCGAAAGGCGCTGGAGGAGGCCGGGTTTGAGGAACTTCGCCTGAAGGACAACTGGAAGATTGAGAAGGGCGGCAGGTATTTCGCGGTCCCCTTCGGCACCACGCTGTACGCCTTCACGGTGGGCGCGGGACAGGGCGTCGCGGGGGGCGTCCGCATGGCCGGGGCGCACACGGACACCCCGGTATTAAAGGTCAAGCCCCATCCCGAGATCCTCCGGCACGGATACCTGCAATTGAACACCGAGGTCTACGGCGGCCCGATCCTTAACACCTGGTTCGACCGGCCCCTGTCCCTGGCGGGGCGCGTGGCCGTGCGGGGAAAGGACGGCGTTGAGGCGCTTCTTACGGACGTGAAAAGGCCCTGCGTATACCTGCCCAACCTGGCCGTGCATATGAACCGCGAAATCAACGAAAAAGGGAAACCCATACAGAACCAGAAGGAGCTTCTGCCCATCCTGATGATGACGGACCTGAAGAAACCGGAGAACGCCTTCCGGGACCTGCTTGCCGGTGAGATCGGCGCCGAACCCGGGGATATCCTGGACTGGGATCTGTGCGTCTATAACCCGGAAAAGCCGAAAACGGTGGGCTGGCGGGACGAATTCGTCGCATCCCCCCGCCTGGACGACCTGGATTCCTGCGCGGCGCTGATCCACGGCCTGATATCCGGCGGCGGACGGGACGGGCTGAACATGGTGTGCCTTTTTGACAACGAGGAGGTGGGCAGCCGTTCCAAGCAGGGCGCGGACAGCGAAATGCCGCTGCTGATCCTCTCCAAGATCTTCCGCGCCTTCAATATGGACCGGACCGAGGCCCTTTCCCACGCCGCCGACGGGCTGATGCTCTCGGTGGACGTAGCCCACGCCTGGCATCCCAATTATCCCGAGGTTCAGGACATCACCAATTATCCGGTGCCCGGGGGCGGCTTCGTGTTCAAGTCCGCGGCCAACCAGTCCTACGCCTGGGACGCCCTGGCGCTGGCGGAGGCCGAGGACATCTGCCTTGCCAACGATATCCCCTTCCAGCGCTTTGCCAAGCATTCCGATACCAAAGGCGGCGGGACCATCGGGTCCATCATCTCCAGTCATCTGCCGATGCGCACGGTGGACATGGGCATCGGCCTCCTGGCCATGCACAGCGCCTGTGAGATGCAGTCGGCCGAGGACCAGGAAAGCCTGGAAAGGTTCGCCCGGGCCTTCTTTGCCTGACGGCGAGCCTTGTCGCCGGCGTACAAACCGTTCGCGCGCCGTATGGCATGCGCAAAAAAGCGGCCGTCACAAACAGGAGGACGCCGCCCGGAAAGGGAAAAATATGAGGACATGGCTTCAAAGGCTTGAAAACGCTTTGCGCCGCATGATGAAGGGACGGTACGGCAGCGACCGGCTGGGAATCGTGATTCTGGCGGTGTCGCTGGTCCTGCTGCTGATTCCCTATACATGGTTTCCGGGGCTGGCTTTGGGAGGCTGGGCCCTGTTCAGGATGATGAGCTGCAATATCGTCCTCCGACAGGCCGAAAACCGGCTGTTCCTTGAAAAAACCGCTTCTGTGCGTATGCGCGCGGGTCAGTGGGCCGCACGGATGAGGAACCGGAAGGAATACAAATACCACCGCTGCGCAAAGTGCCGCGCCCTGATCCGCCTGAAGCGGGGCCAGGGGGAATGCAAAAGAAAATGCCCCCGGTGCGGGCAGGAATATACGATCAGGACGTAATATTCATCTCAAATTGGTTTAGCCAATTTGAGGCGGAACGGAGCCCGAATAAAAAACAGAGTACCCCCCGCCCCGTCGGGCGAAGGATACTCTGTTTTTTATTTGGTGTTGTCCGCGGGGCGGATACGCCGGCGGGTATTCTGTAAGCGAGACGGGGTTGAGAAAAGGCGTACGCTTATGATGCCTGAGCGCCGGTGAAGGCTGTCGCATTCCTGCACGGGGCGGGAAATCATTCGACGGTCAAGGTGGAGCTGTTGACCTTGTCGATGTAGTCCAGGCCGTTGGTGTTCAGATAGGCGCCTTCGATGATCAGGGCGAAGTCAAGCACAAAACCGCTGCCCAGGGTCACTCTTACGTCCTCGTTTCTGCCGTGGAGGACCATTTTGATCTTCGGGCCGTTGGTTTCGTCCATCAGTTCGTCATAGGAGGGATACTTTTCGTACAGGGTCTCCATGGCGCCCAGGAAGGGGAGAGCCTCCGTACCGAATTTGATCAGAACCTCCTCGACGACGCCATTTTCGTCTTTGGTGCGCCAGTCGGAATCGGAAATCCCGGAGAAGGTGTAGTCTGTTCCGTCAATGGTGAAGGTGACGGAATCGTAATACAGGTAATTGTCCGCGCAGTAGGTGATCCAGAGCCTGGGAACGGGGTACGAGGTGGACCGGCTGCAGTCGACGACCAGGATGTCGAACATGGTGGAGCTGTAGCGGTAGTCGCTTTCGTATTTGTGCACGAAGGAACGGTCGGAAACGGACAGGGTGGATTCGATAAAGGCGACATCGCGGTCGGTGTCTTCATCGACGGTAAAGACGCCGCTTTTGCTTTTTGCATAGCTCAGGTCGTAGCCGGCGGCCAGGGAGACGGAGCAGGAAAAGAGCAGCGCCAGGGCGAGGATAAAGGCAAAAAACTGTTTCATACGGGTCACTCCTTATTTTTTTTCGGCTGCGTCTTTCAGGCGCGGCCGTTTAGTCCGGCGGGACACATACGGTATATCACCCGGGGAAGTGCGGAATTGCGGGGGGATTCCGGAGGAGGCGGAACGGAAACATGTTGACGCGCGGCTCTTTGGCCTTTTCTGTATGCGTATGATACGGACATAGTTTAACAAATGCGTAAAAACGCGTCAAGACAAGGAACTGTAAATATTGAAGACGGATGCGCGCAAACGATTCTTTTACCGCGTCGGGAAGTTGTTTTTCGGGATGGGGTCGGTGTCAAGGTTGCCGCCCGCGACTTTGTAGAGGGTCACTTCATGCCCGTGGGAGTAGACATACTGGCCCTCCACCGAAGTGGAAAAGGTAAGCGGCGAATCGGAGGTGAAGCAGGCGGTGGCATCCCCAAACAGAAGCTCTGTACCGTAAAAATCCGTTCCCGTTGCATAAAACAGAGTGTATGTTCCGATCGGCACCTTTACGCTTACCGTCATCCCGGCCTTGACATAGAAAGCCATGTCGCTTTCATACGGCGCCGTCGCGCTGTCCTTCAGCTGTCGTCTGTCATAGGAGGATGACGGCGCGCCGATATACTTCAGGTACACATAATAGTTGCTGTCGCTCCCCGCGTTGACCTTCAGCGTGCATACGCCTTCATAATCGGGCCTGATAAACACTCTCCCGTTATTGACAGAGACCACCGCCGGTTTGGGGGTCGCCGTCGGTTTGGGGGTCGCCGTCGGTTTGGGGGTCGCCGTCGCTTTTGCGGGAGCGGCCGTTTCGAACAGCACGGCCCATGGATTGTCCGAGGAAGCCCTGCCGCCGGAGACCGTCATCTCCGTACTGTTTACCCTGTCGAGATAAGCGGGACCGTCGGTCTGCATGTAGGCGCCTTCGATGACGTAGGTGAAATCCAGCATAAAGCCGCCGCCCAAGGTTACCGTGATATCCTCATTCCGGCCGTGCAGGACCATTTTGACCTTCGGGCCATTGGTTTCGTCCATCAATTCATTATAGGAGGGGAAATTTTCCCGGTAATTCTGCAGGGCGCGCACGAAATCATAATTTTCCGTGCCGAATTTGATCAGGGCTTCCTCCTGGACGCCTTTTTCGTCTTTGGAGCGCCATTCGGGATCTGAAATCCCGGTGAAGGTGTAATCCCTGCCGTCCAGGGTGAAGGTGACGGAATCATAATAGATGTACTCATCCGCGCAGTAATTGATCCAGAGCCTGGGGACAGGGTACGCGGTGGATTTCCCGTAATTGACCACCAGGACATCGAAATAGACGTAACTGTAGCGGTAGTCGCTTTCGTATTTGTGGACGAAGGAACAGTCCTTGGCTGTCAGGACAGACTGGACGAAGGCGACGCCCGAGTCATCGTTTACGTCGACGGTAAACGCGTAGTCGTTCTGCCTGATATAGGACATATCATAGCCGGCCGCCAGGGAAGAGGCGCAGGGACAGAGCAGCGCCAGGGCGAGGATAAAGGAAAGGATTTTTTTCATACGAATCACTCCTTATTTTTTCGGCCGCGCCGTCCCGGCGCAGCCGTTTGAGCCGATGGATATGAGGGGCAATATCATGCGGAAGAGGCGCAGGCTGCAGCGCGTTTTCGCGGAGGATAAAATATAAAACGGAATATGCCGACGCGCGGTGCGCCGGTCATTTTCTGTTTGAGGATGAGGCATGTATAGTTTATCAAATCCATAAAAAAGCGTCAAGGAAGAAGCGTAAATAATCGAAGGCATGGGAGGAAAAGGATCAGAAAAAATTATAAAGGTACCTTGACAATTAAACCGCAACGGGCTAATATTATATCAAGGTACCTTGCAAAAATAAAAAGACGCGGGACCCCGAAAGGAACATGATATGAAGGAACACGAAGAAAACGAAAGATCCGTCGTAACGGAACAGGAAACGAAAGGCGCCTGGGCTCCCGCGGACGCGGAAAACGATGCGCCGCCCGTATGGGAGGAACGCGGCGATTTGCGGCACGGCCCCCTGGAGGGCAGCGGAACGCACCGCCCCGGCGGGGAATACGGCATGCGGCGGCCCTGCGGGCAGCCCGGTCCCGGCGGGGGATACGGTATGCGCGGTCCCGGCGGATATCCCGGTCCCGGCGGGGAATACGGCATGCGCGGCCCCGGCGGATATCCCGGTCCCATGGACGGCAGGCATTGCCCGGGACGGTTTCCCCCGCCCCGCTTCAACCGCAGGCCGGCCTTCAGCCCGGGCTTCGAACCGGAAGCTGAACGCAGGGAGCGCTACGCGAGCCTGGACACCCGGGGGAAGATCACCTTCCGCCTGAAGGCGCTGGGACACATTCTGCGGATGCTGCCCGGCACGCGCGACGGGCAGAACCGGGTGCTGTCCATCCTTCTGGAGAAGGGCACCCTGTCCCAGAGGGAACTGATGGAGCTTGCGTCCATCCGCTCCGCTTCCCTGAGCGAGCTGGTGGCCAAGCTGGAAATGAACGGCTACGTGCGCCGCTTTCCCAATCCCAGGGATCACCGGAGCATGAGCGTCTGCCTTACCGAAGCCGGGACCCTGGCGGCCCGGGCCCTTTTGGAGGACCGGACGGACCTGTATGCGGGAATGACGGACGAGGAGCTTGAAAATCTGCTCGGGATTCTGGAAAAGCTCGCGGAAAAATGGCAGGGCATGCTTCCCGGCGCGGCCGCCGGAAGCGCGGCCATGAACGACAAGACTCTCAGCTGAAAAAACACAGGGGACGGTTCTCTGTGTCGGACGTCTGCCGCGGCGGATGGGGCCTGCGCGGCCCCAAACCCCGCGGCAGAGGTTTTCAACCCCTGCACCCCGGTTCGGCGAACCGGCTGTTCGCCGACAAACGGCGGTTTCCGCCTGCCTGTACGCGGGGACGGGGTTATGGAAAAATGCCCCGAGGGCGGCGCAAAAAAAGCAGGGGACCGGAAACGGAAAAGCACCCCGCCCGCATAGGCAAGGCACCATGGATTGTCTTTGGATATTTCCTGTGTCTGCCTGACAAGGGCGGATCATGTTCCCTGTGTTTTTTTCGTGCTTGTGTGAATTATGGTTTTTGTTCCTCCGCCCAGTCAAAGCCGTTCCATACGGGCTTCCCGGAATAGTCGCGGATCTTTCTTTCGCCCCGCAGCGCCTCAAGAACGGCCAGGGCCAGGGTTTCCTGCTCCATTTCCCCCGGATAAACGGTGATCGGGGCGATCCAGCCGCACATTTCCTTCAGGGAGTCGATCACGTCGGGGAAACGCATGTATCCGCCGGTCAGCAGGATGCCGTCCGCCCGCCCGTGGAGGACCGCCGCCATTTCGCCGATCATTTTCCCGGTCTGGTAGATCATGCCCTGCCAGACGAGGCGCGCCGCCTCGTCCCCCGAGAGGGCCCGTCCGCGGACGGTGTCCCCGTTGGCGGTGCCGAACATGCTGACAAACCCGCCGGAGCGGGAGCACATCCGGCGCACCTCGTCGGTGGAGTGAGCGTCCACGTAGTCCATCAGCGGCAGGACCGGGACCGAGCCGATGCGCGTGGGGGTGTAGGGGCCGTCCCCGCCGGCGCCCACGTTGCCGTCAACCATGCGGCCCTTCAGGTGGGCGTTGACGGTGATTCCGCCGTCGATATGAGCCACGATAAAATTGCAGTCCTCGTATTTTTTGCCCAGGGAACGGGCGTGGGCGCGGGCCACGGCCTTTTGATTGAGCACGTGGAACTGGGCGTTGCGGTATACTCCGCGGATGCCGGTGAGCCGGGCCAGATCGCACAGCTCGTCCACGTTTGGGGGGTCCAGGGTGTAGGCGGGCCTGCCGAACGCCTCTCCCAGCTCCCAGGCCAGCATCACCCCCAGCTTGGATGGATGATCGCTGCCTCCCACGGCGTCCACCGTGTCCCGGTACAGGCGTTCGCCGATGCGGGTGACGCCCTCCTCCTGCGTCTGTGCGCTGCCGCCGCGGCCGATAAAAACGTCGGCGTCTTCAATCTTAAAGCCGTGCCTTTCCATGGCGGATATGATCACGGCCTTCCGGAAGGGCATCTGGTCGTTGACGGTGGGGAAGCGCAGAAGCTCCGGAGCGTCGTGGAAAATGTTTTCCTCAAACAGGGCCCGCTCGTCCTCGTACAGGCTGACTTTGGTGGAGGTGGAGCCGGGATTGATTACAAGCAGTTTCATGAAACGCGGCCTTTCCTGGTTTTTGCTGTTATTATACCAATTTTATTCGGATTCGTATATATGCGTTTTTTTGCGTTTTTTTGCGCCGCCCTCAGGGTATTTTTCCATAACGCGTCCCCCGCGTACGGGCAGGCGGAAACCGCCGTTTATCGGCGACTTGTTCGTTCGCCGAATCGGGGTGCAGGGGTTGAAAACCTCTGCCGCGGGGATTGGGGCCGCGCAGGCCCCATCCGCCCTGGCCGACGCCCGGCACAGAGAACCGTCCCCTGTGTTTATGTGTCGGGACGCGGGGGACGAAAAACGGAAAAATACCCTGATGGCGGCGCAAAAAAAGGGAAAAACGCGGGGCGGTATATGGGGACAGGACAACATGGGCGGAGTTTAAAAAAATCAGTCTTCCGTCCATCTTTCCAGGAAACTGTGCTCCGTGTTTCCTTCCTTCCAGCCGGGGAAGGTGTCGACGCATACGGCGTGGATGGCGTTGAACACGCTTTTTTCGATGTCGGGGTTGGTCTTTTTGAGTCTTGCGAGCAGGTCCTTGATTTCCTTGCGCTTGCTCGTGTTCTCCTCCGTGCCCTCGGCGGCGCTTTTTTCGGTGAAGCGGCAGGCGCACCGGATGAATTCCAGGCCGCCGTATTTCTGCCAGGCGACGATATCCTCCTCGTGGATGCGGTACATCGGCCGGATCAGCTGCATGCCTTCGAAATTCTTGCTTTTGACCTTCGGCATCATGCCCTGGAGCATCGAGGCGTAGAACATGGCCATGACCGTGGTTTCGATGACGTCGTTGAAGTGGTGTCCCAGGGCGATTTTGTTGCAGCCCAGTTCCCGGGCGAAACGGTACAGATACCCCCGGCGCATCCTGGCGCACAGGTAGCAGGGGTTTTTTTCGGTGTGATTGGCCACGTCGAAGATGTTGGTTTCAAAAAAGCGGACCGGGATGCGCAGAAGGTCCGCGTTTTCTTTTATCTTCCGGCGGTTTTCCGGGCTGTAGCCCGGATCCATGACCATGTATTCGCATTCGAAGGGCACCTCGGTCACCCGGAGCAGCATCTGGAAGAGCTTGGCCATCAGCATGGAATCCTTGCCGCCGGAGATGCAGACGCAGATCCGGTCATGGGGTGCGATCAGGCCGTATTTTTTGACGGCGGTCACAAAGGGCGCCCACAGTTCCTTCCGGTATTTTTTGACGATCGAGCGCTCGATCGTTTCGCACCGGTCCAGTTCCCTCGGCATGGTCAGCCTCCGTATTCGGGTTCGCGGCTTCCCGCGGTCAGGTCCAGGACGACGCGGGAAGCCAGGATATACCCCGCCGCGGGGGGCACGAAGGAAACGCTGGCGGGGATATGCTTTCCCTTCGGGGCGGCCTCCCCGTCCTCCTTGCGGGGGACGAGGGGCGTTTCGGCGGAATAGACCACCTTCAGGGCGGGAATGCCGTTTTTGCGGCAAAGCGAGCGCATGATCCGGGCCAGGGGGCAGACCGAGGTTTCATAGATATCGGCCACCCGAAGCGCCGTCGGGTCCAGCTTGTTGCCGGTGCCCATGCAGGAAATCACCCCGATTCCCGCGGCGAGGGCCGCTTTGACGATGGCGATCTTGGCCGCGACGGTGTCCACGCAGTCCACGGCGTAATCCCAGGCGGAAAAATCGAAATCTCCGATGTTTTCCGGCAGCACGAAGGCCTTCACGGCGTTTATGCCGCATTCCGGCCGGATGGCGCGCAGCCGGAGGAGAGCCGCGTCGGTCTTGTCCATGCCCACGGTTTCCCGGGTCGCGAAGATCTGGCGGTTCAGGTTGCTCAGGCTGACGGTGTCGCCGTCCACCAGCGTCAGGTGGCCCACGCCGCAGCGCAGCAGCGCCTCGGCGCAGGTCCCGCCGACCCCGCCCAGGCCGAAAACGGCCACGCGGCTGTTTTCAAGCCGTTCCATGGCGCGGTTTCCGAGCAATCGGCGGGTACGGGAAAGCTGGAGAAAGCCGGTGTCTGTCATGCGGACCTCCTTGTGATGGGTAAAAAAGCGTTGCCTCCGGTACGGCCCCGGGTGTAATATCGTGTTCGGGACGTCCCGGGAACCAAACGCGGGGCGGCCTTCGCGAATTAAAAGTCACGAAAAACGGAGGGATCGGCCATGTCGGTGGAGAAGGTCAGGGCATATCTCAGTCAGTTCGGATGCGCGGACAGGATCAGGGTGCTTGACGAAAGCAGCGCTACGGTGGCCCTGGCGGCTCAGGCCCTGGGATGCGAGGAAAAGCGCATCGCAAAGACCATGGCCTTTGACGTGTCGGGGGAAACGGTATTGGTGGTGGCCGCAGGAGACGTGAAGATCGACAACGCCAAATTCAAGGGCGCCTTTGCGGCCAAGGCGCGGATGCTCCGCCCGGACCAATTGGAGGAACGGGTGGGATACCCCATGGGCGGCGTGTGCCCCTTCGGGGTCAACGAGGGCGTGAAGGTATACCTGGATGAAAGCCTGAAGCGCTTTGACACGGTGTATCCGGCCTGCGGGACGGGGAACAGCGCCATCCGCCTGAACCTGGAGGAGCTTGAGCGCCTGGGCCGGGCGCTGGGCTGGGTGGACGTGTGCAGGGAAGCCGCCGTATGAGCGCGGGGTCAGGAGGGGCTTTCTTCCGCGCGGAAAAGATCCAGGATCGTTTGAACCGTGCGGTTTTCGGCGTCCTCAAAATGTCCGCCCGGGTCCATGCGCAGGGAGCAGGGAACACCCCTTGAAAGCAGCAGGTCCCTGGTGCCCCGGACGCCTTCGCCCACGGCGGCGAGGACCGGGTTGCGGGTTTTTTCCTCCCGGTCCCCCAGACTGAGAGCCACCCTGGGGCGAATCGGCAGCAGCGGACGCGCCCGCAGCCAGCCTGTCCAGCCCGGAAACCACAGGGAGGGGCTGGCGCAGGCGGCGCAGTCAAAAAGGGGCGTTTGGGTCAGCGTCCACAGGGCGAAAAGGCCGGCCAGGCTGTAGCCCGCCACGATCCGGTGCGCCGGGGGAGAAGCAAGTTCTTCCCCGGCTTTTTCCGCTGCGCCGAGGAGCGCCGGCAGGAAGGAAGGCGCTTCTCCGGCGAACGCCCCGCCTTTTTTGAAGGCGGCGGGCGCCGGCCAGGGGCTCAGGTCCCGGTTCCAGTCCCCGCAGGGCAGGGCGGCGGCCAGGAAGCGGCCCGGCATGGCGGCGTCCAGCTTTTCCTGATACGGCGCGGTGTCATTTTCGCCGACGATGATGACGATGTCCATGAAAGCTCCCATCCAAATGAAAAAAGCGGGGGAGGCCCCCGCGTGATGAACTGTTTCAGCCGACCGAGGCGATCAGGGCCCGGGCTTCGGCGCCGATTTCGGCGGCGGTGGCGTCGGTAAAGGTTCCGTCCGCCAGGGCGTTTACGGCCCGGTCGATCAGGTGGGCCGCGGCGACGAACTGGGCCTTGCCGAACCCGCGGGTGGTCATGGCCGCGGTGCCGATGCGCACGCCGCTGGTGACGGAGGGAGAGCGCTGTTCGTTGGGTACGCAGTTCTTATTCAGGGTGATATTGCACCGGTCCAGGGCGTTCTGCAGGTCCAGGCCGGTCACGTTCTTTTTGGTCAGGTCCAGGAGCATCAGGTGGTTGTCGGTGCCGCCGGTGGCCAGGTCATAGCCCATTTTCAGGAACTCGTCCGCCATGGCGCGGCAGTTTTCCACGATGTTCTTCCCGTAATCGGCAAAGGAGGGCTCCAGCGCTTCTGCCGCGGCGACGCACTTGCCGGCGATAACATGCTCCAGCGGGCCGCCCTGGGTGCGGGGGAAGACGCAGCTGTCCACCTTTTTGGCCAGCTCGCTCTTGCAGAAGATCAGGCCGCCCCGGGGGCCCCGCAGGGTCTTGTGGGTGGTGGTGGTAATGATGTCCGCGCCGGCGGCGAAGGGGCTGGGATGGACGTGGGCGGCCACCAGGCCAGCGATGTGGGCCATATCCACCATGAAATACGCGCCGACTTCGTCGGCGATGGCGCGGAAGGCGTCAAAATCGATGATCCGGGCATAGGCGCTGGCACCGGCGAGGATCACCTTCGGACGGCATTCCAGGGCCTTTTTGCGGACGTCGTCCATGTCGATGCGGCCGGTGGAATCGGTGCCGTAGAAAACGATATTGTATAGTTTACCGCTCTGGTTCACGCTGGCGCCGTGGGTCAGGTGGCCGCCGTCGTTCAGGCTCATGGAGAGCAGGGTATCCCCGGGCTGCATCACGGCCTGGTAGGCGGCCAGGTTGGCCTGGCTGCCGGAATGGGGCTGCACGTTGACGTGGTAATCGGTTTCAAAGACCTTTTTCCAGGTTTCGCGGCACAGGTCCTCCACCATGTCCACCACTTCGCAGCCGCCGTAATAGCGCTTGCCCGGCAGGCCCTCGGCGTATTTATTGGTCAGGCAGCTGCCCACCGCTTTTTTGACGTCCTCGGATACGAAGTTCTCGGAAGCGATCAGTTCAATGGTTTCACCCTGGCGCTTTTCCTCCTGCGCGATCAGGTCGAACACACGGGATGTGATGTCGTTCATGGGCCGCTCCTTTATCAAAGTGATTGTTTGTACCGGGGCACGCAATGCCCCGTAACTGCCATTGTAGCATATCCCGGCAGTCAGGTAAAGGGCGGACACAATGAAAAAACAGCCGGCGAACATAATATGTATCTGCTCAGCCGTGTGTGAAGGAGAACGAACGTATTTCAGCAGTGGGGAGGTATCGGAGGGAACTCCCTCCGATTATGATCCGCTTCAGCGGCATGTACGGTGAAGCGGAACGACACCCCGAACCGTTCCCGCAGGATCGGTGAGGGGTTCGTACCCGGCCG
>CADANQ010000025.1:0-26906 GCA_902789365.1 uncultured Eubacteriales bacterium | reverse complement strand
CTTCGCCCGGGGGGCTCGCGGGGGGTACGGGTACCCCCCGCGGTATCTGTTCTGTCCGTAGGACTGAACAGATACATATATATTGAGATAAAAAACGGGTTATGATAAGATAATGGCAGAAAAACGCCTTATATAAACCGCCCGCGGGGCGGGAAAGGACGGGACGATATGGAGAACATCCGAAGGGCGCGGGGCGCTTCCGTCGGCAGGGACGACCTGATGAAGGAGGACCGGCTTTTTCCGGCGGCGGAATTCGGCGCGGCCGCGGGCGGGGACGCGGTGAAAAACACCGCCGCGGTCAACGCGGCCATTGAAGAGGCTTTCCGGCAGGGCGGCGGCACGGTGCTGCTGCCGGAGGGCGACTTGCATGTGTATACGCTGCGCCTCCGGTCCGGGGTGAACCTGCTTATCCCTCCCGCCGCGGTGCTCCGCGCCGCCCGGGATGACGAGGGCGGCGCGTTTGACGAGCCCGAAAGCAATCCCTGGGCGGGCCTGCAGGACCACGGGCACACCTATTTCGCCAATTCCATGCTGTACGCCGCCGACGAAAAGGATATCATGATCTACGGCGGCGGCCTGATCGACGGCGGGCAGTGGGGAGCGGACGGGAAGAGGATAAGCGTCCTTTCCGGGGACGACCCCGGGGAGCCCGAATCGCGCTTCGGCCGCGGCCACCGGGGCAAATGGTTCGCCAACAAGGCCGCCGCCATCGTCAGGTGCCGGCGCGTTGTGATCAGGGATATCCGCATCCTCCACGGAGGGCATTTTGCCGTGCTGCTGGCGGGGTGTGAAAATGTGCTGATGGAAAACTGCATAGTGGACACCAACCGTGACGCGCTGGACATCGACGCCTGCGAGGCGGTGACGGTAAGGGGCGGACGCTACAATTCCCTGACCGACGACGCGGTGGTGCTTAAATCCTCCTGCGGCAGCGGCGTTTTCAGGCCCTGCAGCGACGTGGTGGTGGAGGACCTGGAGGTGTCGGGATACGACGAGGGATCGGTCCTGGACGGAACCAGGACCTGCCGTAAGAAGGCGGCCACCGATCTGTGCGGCCCCACAGGCAGGGTCAAGCTGGGCACCGAGTCCACCTGGGGCTATCATACCGTCACGGTCAGGCGCGTTCGCTTCCGCCGCAGCCGGGGCTTCTGCCTGGAGACGGTGGACTGCGCCCCGATGCACGATATCCTGCTGGAGGACTGCGATATGGAGGATGTTTCCTCCGCGCCGATTTTCATTGTTTCGGGGGACCGCCAGCGGACGCCGGTGACGGGCCGCGGGACGGACGACGCCCTCCGGGGCGGGGAAAAGGAGCGCCTGGACCATCCGGAATGGGTGGTTCCCCCAAAGGCGGGGCGGGTGTTCCCGGCCGTAAGGTATACGCCTGAATATTGCCGGGAGGATACGCCGCTCCCGAACGGCGCTCCGGCGCCCCTGGTGCGCCGGGAAGCGCCGCTGAAGGCCAATCCCATGAACGCCCCCGACGAAAAGGGCGTCAGGGGCAACGCCGCGGGCGGCGCGATCGCCGAGGCGTACGATATCGCCATATGCCGGGTCAGGGTCAGGGACTGCGACCCCCGGTATCCCGTGATGATCCTGGGCACGGTGGACAGACCGGTAAGGAATGTGCTGCTCCGGGACATCGACATCACCTTCCGGGGCGGGCTCAGCCTGACGGACGCCGCCGAGCAGCGGCGGATCGGGACAAAATGGGAATACACCGAGGGCGGACACCGGAAGAAACAGACCCTCCAGTGGCTGGTGAACCCGTTCTTCGCGAAAAAGGAGACCCTGCTCCCCAGGTTCCGGTACGACGCGGAAGCGGGGAAATGGGCGCCGGATCCCTTCAATGTTCCCGAGGCTCCGGCGGATTATCCCGAAAGCAGCATGCTGGGCATCCTTCCCGCCTGGGGGATGTACCTGAGGCATGTCCGGGGGATCCGCCTTGAAAACATCGCCCTGCGCACGGAGACGCCGGACGGCCGGGCCTGCGCGGTGCTGGACGACGTGCGGAACGCCGCGGGGCGCGGTCTGGACCTTCCCGGACAGGTGGTCCTGGCGGAACATCCCTACAGGCGCAGGACCGGGTTTGAGTACGTTCCGGACGAGCCTTACATTGCCACCTGCTGCCGGGACATTGCCCTTGAGGGCGTGGACGGTGACATGATCCGGCGGGAGCGGCTGACCTGCCCCGCGCCGGGGACGCCCCCGGACAGCCTGTTCCCCGTCCTGCCCCTGCCCGCGGGGGAAAATGCCCCGGAGATTTCATGCGGCGATCCGCCGGAAACGGTCTTTCCGCCCGCGCCGGATATCGGGTGCGTTGTGACCTTCGGGCCGGGGGAGGAGGTCGTCTTCCGGGTGCCGGCGGCCGTACCGTCGGGCAGGGAAGTCCGCGTCCGGTGTGTTCTGAAGCCGGAAGGCGCGGCGTTTGACGAGGAGAAAGGAATCTTCTCCTTCCCCGGAGCGAAGGAAGGGGAATACGAGGCGGTCTTTGAGGCCGTGCCTTCTCCCGTAAAAAGGGAGAAACGGGTGAGGATCGCGGTCCGCTGAGGCGCGGCAAAAAAACGATCCGCGGAGGAAAGTATGCTGAAGGTGATCTACGGGAAGGAAGAAGCGCTCAGGCAGGAACTGCTGCGCCTTGCGCGCCGGGCGTCGGAGGAGGGAAAGCGGCTGGAGGCGGTGGTGCCGGAAATGGCCACCCTCCACACCGAGGAAACGCTTTTGACGGGCCTCGGGGCCGTCGGCTCCTTCGATCTGGAGGTGCTTTCCCCGTCGCGCCTGTCCGAAAGGGTGTTCGAAAGGGAAGGACAGGGCGCCGCCGCGGGAAAGATCCGCATCGACGACCAGGGAAAGCGCATGGCCGTGGCCGGGGCGATGAAGCGCGTGGAAAAGGAACTGAGCTATTATCGCTCGTCCCTGTCCCGGCAGGGCTTCATCGCCGAGTGCGCCACCCTGATCGCGGACCTCAAGCGCGCCGGACTGACGCCGGGGTCCTTTCGCGAGCATGTGGAGACGCTGCCCGAAGGCGCGTCCCGGGACAAAATGTCGGATATCGGGAAAATTTACGAGGCCTATGAGGAGGAGCTGGCGGGCCGTTTCGTGGACGGCGAGGACGTCAATGAGGAGATGCTCAGGGCCATTGCCGGGGGCAGCTGCTTCCGGGACACCCTGATTGCGGCCGCCGGCTTTGACGTGATCACCGGAACGTTTGCGCGCACCCTGATCGCGCTGCACCGCGCCGCGGGGAACGCGGAGGTGCTGCTGCGCTCCTTCGGCGGCGGGCAGACCTTCCCGCCCGTCAGGGACAGCGTAAAGCGCCTCAGGGACATGTGCATTGCCGAGGGAATCCCTTTTTCCCGGGAGGTCCTTCCGGACCCGGAGGAAAAGCTTCCGCCGGATATCGCGTTCCTGAGGGACCGTTTTCCGCTGGACGAACCGGGGACCTTCGCGGGGATGCCCTCCGCGGTGCGGATGGTCACCGGCGCCACCGCGTATTTTGAGGCGCGGTACGCGGCCCGGGAAATCCGCCGCCTGCACGACCGGGAGGGCGTGTCCTACGGCGAAATGGGCGTGATCCTCTGCGATTTTGAAAACGACGCCGGCACCGTGGAAGCGGTGATGAAGGAATACGATATCCCCTGTTACGTGCCCCGGACCATGCCGGCGGCGTCCCACGGCGCGGCGCGGTTCGTCCTTTCCTGCCTCCGGTGCGCCGCCGAACGTTACCGGAAGGAGGACCTGGCGGCCCTGGCCCGCAGCGGCTGGGCGCCGCTGACGGACATGGAGGCCTGGCGGCTGGAAAACTATATCATGGATTACAACATCAACGGCAGCCTGTTCCTCAAACCCTTCGACCGGGGAAAGGACGAGGAGGAAAAGGCCTGGCTGGAGGAGCCCAGGCAGCGCCTGAGCGGGCTCCTGGAGGGGCTGCGGAAGGGCATCAGGGAAAGCCGGAACAACCGGGAGGCCATGACGGCGCTGTACCGCTGCGTCGAGGAAGCCGGGATCTATGACCGGCTGATGGCCCATGAGGAGATGCTCATGGAGCGCGGCCTCGCCGCCGAGGCCGGCCAGGGACGTCAGATGTGGCGTGAACTGATGCATCTGATGGACGAAACGGTGGAGATCTACGGGGACGAACCGACCGACGCCCGGACCCTGGCGAGGCAGCTGGAGGCGGGGCTGAACGCCTGCGAGCTGCGCTCCCTGCCCCCGGACGGAGATTCGGTGATGTGCTTTGCTGTGGGCGGCCTGGCGGGACGCGGCCTGAAGGCGGCCTTCATCCTGGGGCTGAACGACGGAACGCTCCAGGGCGGGGATCCGGGCATATTTACCGACGAGGAGATCAGCCGCCTTCAGGAGGAACGGAGGGTGCATATCGCCCTGAACGCCGACGGGCGGGACGACCTGAAGAGGCTGGACCTGTACAACGCCCTGTGCGCCAGCGACGAAAGGCTGGTGATCACCAGGGCCGCCGCCACCCAGGCGGGGGACGCCAAACGGCCCCACCTGTACTGGAGCCGCATCCGCCGCCTGATGCCGCTTTTGACCGATGTGGGCTCCACCGTCGCGTCGGAGATCCCGCGGGACGCTCTGGGCCCCCTCAGCCCCGCCTCCGCCGCGTCGGAGCTGGCCGTGCTTTTCGGCCGGGGCGAAAAGCCGGACGAAAACTGGCGGGACGCCTGGCGCTATCTGTGCCGGGAGGATAAGGACACGGCGCGGGAAATCATCGGGGCTTTCCGGCGCAGGGAGGACATCCCGGCCTTGAACCGGGACGTGACCGGCAGGCTGTTTTTGGAGAACATCGTCAGCGTCAGCCGCCTTGAGAGCTTTGCCGTGTGTCCCTACAGGCATTTTGTGGAGTACGGCCTGAGGCCCCGGCGCGCGGGGGAATGGGACGCCACGAAAATGGAGGCGGGCAGCTTTTACCACAGCGCCATCGAGGGAATCACCCGCGCCCTTTCCGCCGTTCCCGGCTGGCCGGCGATATCCCGGAAGCAGGCGGACGAGGTGGTGGCGCGGGAGGCGAAGCGCTGTTTCGGGGAGATTTTCGGAGCCCGCGGAGAGGAAAACCAGAAGATCCGCGCCGCGGGGCAGAAATACCTGCGGGTACTGAAGAACACCGCCTGGGCCTTTACCCGGGGGGCGCAGGTGTCCTCTTTTTCGCCGGTGGGCGGCGAGATCCGCTTCGGCTATGACAGCGCCGACAGCCTTCCCGCGGTGGAGCTTCGCCTGGAGGACGGAAGGCGGGTGCTTTTGCACGGCGTCATCGACCGCATCGACCGCTACGAGGGGGACGAGGGGATCTATTTCCGCGTGATCGACTACAAGAGCGGCGCGAAAGCGATGAAGCCCGAGGAGATTTTTTACGGCACGCAGCTTCAGCTGCTTTTGTACCTGAAGGCCGCGGCGGGCGGCGAAAAAGGCGTCGAGCCGGCGGGGGCGTACTATATGGTGCTGAAGGACCCGATCCTGAAGGTCGCGGACCCGGAGGACCGGGCCATGGTGGAGACCGCCCTGGCCAAAGAGCTGCACCTGAGCGGCGTCAGCCTTCGGGACGTAAAAATCCTGGAAAAGATGGACAGCGCCGATCCCCCGGTGACCATGGACAGCCTGGTAAAAAAGAACGGGGATTTCGCGGAAAACAAGCCGCTTGCGTCCCTGGAGGAAATGCGCCTGCTGATCGGGCACGCGATGGAAAAGGCCAGGCAGCTTTGCTTAAAAATACAGGACGGGCACATCGGCGCCGAGCCGATGACCATCCGGGGGGAACGGCGCACCCCCTGCGACAGCTGCGATTTTGCGGACATCTGCCGCCGGGAAAACCGCCGGCCCCGGAGCGGGAAAAAGATGAAATTCGCGGAGCTGTACGACATACTGCGGCAGGAGGAAGAAAAAGAGAACCCGGTCCGGGGATAAAACAGCAGGCCGCGTTTTGACGGCGTACCCCAAAACGCGGGGGAATACTGACACGTGCGTCAACAGACGGCGGCGCAGAAAAAAACGAACGCGGGGGACTACTGACGCGGGCGTCAACAGACGGCGGCGCAGAAAAAAACGCGAACGTTAGACGAAAAAAAGGTTTGAATATTCGTGCTTTTGTGGTATACTGGGCGGGATTCGGGCCAGACAGGACGGCCGCCGGCGGCGTTTTTGCCCCGGGACCGTTTTTTTCGGTGTCAAAGAGAGGAACGTATGGAAAAAATCAAGCGAAACGAGCGCATGGCCGCCATGATGCAGATCCTGACCAGCAGCCCCAACAAAATATTTACCCTGTCCCATTTCTGCGAGATGTTCGATACCGC
This sequence comes from uncultured Eubacteriales bacterium, assembly GCA_902789365.1. Classification (GTDB taxonomy): domain Bacteria; phylum Bacillota; class Clostridia; order Christensenellales; family Aristaeellaceae; genus RUG756. The sequence goes on along the minus strand of CADANQ010000025.1, from coordinate 20,601 downwards.
CAAGTCCACCGTGTCGGAGGACGTGGCGTTGCTTGAAAAAACGGTCGCCCGTTTTTCCCTGGGGCGTCTGGAGACGGTTACCGGCGCGTCGGGCGGCGTCCGCTACCGTCCGGCGGGGACGGAGGGCCAGAGGGAATTTATCAGTGGCATCTGCTCCAGGCTGTCGCATCCGGACCGTGTTCTGCCGGGCGGCTTCCTTTATTATTCGGATATCCTGTCCGATCCGGAACTGACGGCGGGCATGGGCAGCCTGATCGCCGGGGCCAGCTATTCGCTTTTGCCGGATTTTGTTTTGACCATGGAGACCAAAGGCATCCCGGTGGCCATGATGACGGCCCGGGCCCTGGGCAAGCCGCTGGTCATCGCGCGCCATTCCATCAAGGTATACGAGGGCAGCGCGGTCAATATCCCGTATGTATCCGCTTCCGGCGGCATCGAGACCATGAGCCTCAGCCGCCGCGCGGTGGAAACGGGGACCAAGGCGCTGATTGTGGACGATTTTATGCGGGGCGGCGGCACCGTCAACGGCATGAAGGCCCTGATGCGTGAATTCGACGTGGACATCGTCGGCGTGTGCGTGGTGCTTGCGGTGGAGGAAGTGGACCGCCGCCTGGTGGATAACGTGCGCCCGCTGATGCTCCTCGGGCCCATCCGCGACGGGGAAGCGCCCTTGGTGCGACCGGCGGACTGGATTAAGTGAGAGAGTTGAGAGTTGAGAGTTGAGAGTTGAGATGGAGATGGTCTGAGCGGGCGCGGGGCGGACAAAAGCGCCGGTAAAGCGGGAAGATGAACGGAAAAAAACGGGCGGCAGCGCGAAGGCTGCCGCCCGGGGTTTTTTTGGGGTGAGCTGATAAAGCGGGTTTTGAGAGGCTATTTTTCGGGCATAAAGGCCCTGACGGCCTCCCGCGCCCGGTCCACGTTTTCGGCGACGGAGCTCCCGGCGTAAAACAGGCTGGCGCTGCCGCCCACGAACATATTGGCGCCGGCGCGGATCAGGGAAGCTACGTTGTCGAAGGAAACATTGCCGTCCACTTCCAGGTCCGCGTTTTCAAGGCCCATCCGGTCCAGCATGGCGCGGATCAGGGAAATGTGCCGTTCGGTCCCGGGCAGGATCTTCTGCCCGGCGAAGCCGGGATTGACGGACATGCACAAAGCGCCGTCCAGATAGGGGCCCAGGGGGGAGAGCGCCTCGGCGGGAGTGCCGGGGCACAGGGCGGCGAAGGCGCGGGCGCCCCGGTCCCGGATCTGCTGCAGGGAGCGCACAATGTGCGGCGTGCTTTCGACGTGCACCGAAACGATGTCCCCGGGGCGGATGTCGAAGCGGTCCAGGTTCATGTCCGGCCGCTCGATCATCAGGTGGATGTCCAGGGGAAGGGAGCACATGTCCCTCAGGTCCCGGATGAAACCGGTGCCCAGGGCGTAGTTGGGGACAAAATGCCCGTCCATCACGTCCACGTGCAGGTAATCAACGCCCTTTTCCTCAAACGTTTTCAGCGCCTCGGGCAGCAGGGAAAGGCGGCCGCTCAAAAGCGTGGGGGACCAGAGGATCTTTCTCATAACGGATGCACCTCCCGGGTGGGGCGGCATGTCGGCCGCGCGGCGGAAATACCTGTTTAAAGGATATACTCAAACCGCCGCCCCGTCAAGGCAAAAGCGCCGGATTTCGGGCGCGGCGCGCCGCGGGGCCGTGGATTCGTTTCTTTTTTGTTTTTTTTGCGGCGCGATTGTTTTTTGCGCGGCGCCGCATTGATACCTCTTCCGGCAGTGTGCTAAAATGAGGCGCGAGGAATGCTAAATATGAAAGGGGACGGTGCCATGCCTCCGCGCGGCGGCGGTCAGCAGAGATTCCTGACGGACGAAGAAAAAAAGAATGCCCCCAAGGTTACGGGCGCCCTTCTGAAAAGGGTGTTCAGCTACCTTCTGCCCTACAAGGTGCGGCTGATCCTGGTTTTCGTGTGCATCGCGCTGAGCGCGGTGTGCAGCCTGTACCCCTCCATCCTGACGGGCCGCATCATCGACGAAGGTCTGTACAAGGGTGACATCCCGGTGCTGATAAAGCTGATCCTCATGTCCCTGGGGCTGACGCTTTTGTCCAACCTGATCGGGGTGGGGCAGACCTACCTGAACAACTGGATCGCCCAGCACATCGCCGGCGACATGCGGTGCCAGATGTTCGGCCACCTGCAGAAAATGAGCCAGCGCTTTTTCACCACCGTCAGCCAGGGCGACATCATTACCCGGATGACCTCGGACATTTCCGGCGTGGAGGGCGTGGTTTCGGGCACCTTCGCCAGCATCCTGTCCAACCTGATCACCCTGGTGCTGGCGGTTGTGGCCATGTTCCGCAAAAACTGGATCCTGGCACTGGTGGGGCTGGTGGTGGTGCCGCTCTTTACCCTGCCCACCCGCCTGGCGGGCCACACCCGGTGGAAGCTGGCCCGGGAGGCCCAGGAATGCAACGACGAGATCAACGGCATTCTTAACGAGACCCTGAGCGTATCGGGCCAGCTGCTTGTGAAGCTCTTCGGGCGCGAAAAGGACGAATACGCCCGCTATGAAAAGGCCAACGGCAATATGATGCGCCTGAACGTCCGTGAAAAAATGGCCGGCCGCTGGTTTTTTGTGGTGCTGTCCACCTTTTCCTCGGTGGGCCCGATGCTTTTGTACCTGGTGGGCGGCATACTGATGATCAAACACGGCTATCCCCTGACGGTGGGCGACATCACGGTGCTGGTGGCCCTCCTGGGGCGCATGTACGGGCCGGTCAACAGCCTTCTGAACATCCAGGTGGAATGGATCCGCTCCATGGCGATGTTCACCCGCATCTTCGAATACTTCGATATGCCGGTGGAGATCGAGAACGCCCCCGACGCCCTCGTCCCGGGGAAAGCCTTGGGCGAGGTGGTCTTTGACGGCGTGAGCTTTGCCTATGAAAAGGACCGTCCCATCCTGAGGGACATTTCCTTTACGCTGAAAAGCGGCAGCAGCGTCGCCATTGTGGGCCCCTCCGGCTCGGGCAAGAGCACCATCGTCAACCTGATCCCCCGGCTGTGGGACGTGCAGGGCGGCACGGTGTATTTTGACGGGACCGACGTAAGGAAACTGGATCTCAGCTGGCTCAGGAAGAGTGTCGGCGTCGTGACCCAGGAGACCTACCTTTTCAGCGGCACCATCCGGGAAAACCTGGATTACGCCAAGCCCGGCGCCACCGAGGAGGAGATGATTGCCGCCCTGAAGAAGGCCAATATCTATGACCTGATCCTCAAGCAGCCCCTGGGGCTGGATACCCCGGTGGGAAACCGCGGGCTGAAGCTTTCGGGGGGCGAAAAGCAGCGCATTTCCATCGCCCGGGTGCTTTTGAAGGATCCGGCGCTGCTGATCTTTGACGAAGCCACCTCGGCGCTGGATTCCATTTCCGAGGCGGCCATCCAGGAGGCCATCGATCCGCTGATCCGGGAGCGCACGTCCATCCTGATCGCCCACCGGCTCTCCACGATCCTCGCGGCCGACGAGATCCTGGTGGTGCGGGACGGACGCATTGTGGAGCGCGGGCAGCACCGGGACCTGGTCCATGCCGGGGGCACCTATCAGGAACTGTACGAGACCCAGTTCTCCAGGGCGCTGGAGGACGCGTCGAAGGAAAACTGATCCCCCGTTTTACGCTGCATTTTTTCCTTGCCTGCCGGGTTGCGAGGTTGTATAATGGTTTTCAGGAGGGAGGGGTTTGAGTTGAGCGAACGGCAAAAATCCTTGGATACCATGAAGATGCGTCCCCTTCCGGAAGGACGGGATACCGCACCGGAGATTCTGGCACATGTATACAGCGCGCTGCTTCTGAAGGGGTACGATCCCATCACCCAGCTGGTCGGATACGTCCTGACCGGCGATCCTACCTACATTACCAGCTTCAATAACGCCCGCAGCCTGATCTGCCGGCTGGAAAGGGACGAGATCCTGGACGAGCTGGTACGCTATTATGTGACCAACAAGCTGGAGGTCCGCGCGGGCGAATGAGCAGGCTGATCTGTCTGGACGTGGGCGACCGGCGCATCGGCGTCGCCGTCAGCGATCCCCTTGGGATGTTCGCCTCCCCTCACAGCGTCGTGGAACGCGTGGGCTGGGGCCCGGACGTCAGGAGCATCCGCAAAATCTTTGACGAAACCGGGGCGGAGCGGGTGATCTGCGGGCTGCCGAAAAATATGGACGGCAGCGAGGGCTTCCAGGCCGAAAAGGTCCGGCAGTTCGCCCTGCAGATCGAAAAAGCCGGCATGCCGGTGGAATTTACCGACGAACGGCTCTCCACCGTGGAGGCGGAGCACGCCCTCCTGGAGGGCGGCGTGCACCGCGGTGAGCGCAAAACAAAGGTCGACAAGGTGGCCGCCGCAGTGATCCTGCAGCGCTATCTGGATAAAGCGAGCAATGAAAAGGCCGCCCTGTCCGGGGCGGAAAAGGAGGAACCCATGACTGACGATACCGGCAGGAAGGATCCGGCGTTCGAAGAGGACGATGAGGATGACGAGGACTACGGCAACCAGATCATCGAACTGACCGACGAGGACGGCGTGACCAGCCAGTTTGAATACCTGACCACCGTGGAACACGAGGGCAAGCTGTATGTGGTGCTGATGCTCCTGGACGAGGAAGCGGAGCAGGAGGAGGACGAAGGCGAGGTCATCATTCTGGAGATTCAGAAGGACGAAAACGGCGAGGACGTGTACGCCTCGGTGGACGACGACGAAATCAGCGACGCCGTGTTCCAGAAATTCCTTGAGATCGTAGACGAACAGGACGAGGAAGACGAGGACTGAGTTTCCTCCCGGCGCCCCCGGCAATCCGGGCTGCGATGTTTGACCGCGCGGGAAGGCGGAGCTTTCCCGCGCTCATCGGCCCCTCTGACGCGCGGAGGGGTCATTTTTATTTGGAAAGCCGTCCCTCGCGGACGGGAAAGGAAAAATATGACGTACGCCGGCTCCCTGGTCCGCCTCCGCGCCCTGGAAGAAGCGGATTTGAACGATCTTTGGCGCTTCCTGAACGATATGGACACCATGCGGCTTGTAACCGACGGGCCCCTGCTGCCCGCGACCGCCGACGACGCGGAAAGGATCCTCCGGGACCAGACGTCCCATTCCTCCGGCGTGTACCAGTTCGCCGTGGAGGACCTGGAGGACGGGCGCTTCCTGGGGCGCTGCGGCTTTACGTCGCTGGACAGGAAAAACCGGCACGGCGAGATCGCCGTCCATCTGGGTGAAAAACGCGGCCGGGGCCGGGGCGCCGACGCCGTCCGGACGCTGTGCCGCCTGGGCTTTGAGGAACTGGGCCTGCATAAGATCACCGCCCGTACCTTTGATTTTAACATTGCCTGCGCCCGCTGCCTTGAAAAATGCGGCTTTGCGCAGGAGGGCCTTTTGCGGGACGAGCTCTACCGGGACGGCGCCTGGCACGGCGTCAGGGTCTACGGGCTCATCGCCCCGGTTTGACTTTTCGGTTTACTGCGTTTATACTGAAACCCACACCATCCCAGGGACGGGGCGCCCGCGCCCCCCGGAAAAGAGGCTTAGCGTGAACACCACCTATGTGTGCGGTCACCGCAACCCGGACACCGATTCCATCGTTTCGGCCATGGCCTATGCCGCGCTGTGCAACGCGCTGGGGGACAACGGTTACGTTCCGGCCCGGCTGGGACACCTGAACGACGAAAGCAATTTCCTTCTGCGCCGGTTCGGCTTCCAGCCCCCGATGATGCTTTCCACCGTGCGCACCCAGGTCCGGGACATCGATTTCGACCGTCCGCCGCTGCTGGGCACCAATGTGCCGGTGAGCCACGCCTGGAAGATCATCCGTGAGAATCCCTCCCTCAATTCCCTTCCCGTCACCAACGAGGACGGGACGCTGTACGGCATGGTGACGGCGGGCGGCATCGCCGAGAGCGACATGCAGGCGATCCATTCCCCGATTTTGCGGGAGGCGCCGATCTTTAACGTGCTTTCGGCCCTGGAGGGGCACGTCATCAACTGCCACGACGACGTGTTCGACAGCATTTCCGGCGAGGTGACCATCGCGCTGCCCACCCCGGGGGAGCCCCTGAAGGGCATCGGCCCCGGCGCGGTCATCCTGTGCGGCCAGCAGCCGGAGGTGATCGAAAAGGCCCTGCAGATCCGCGCCAACTGCGTGATCCTCTGCCAGAGCGACCTGGCCGAAAAATACCGGGGCATGTCCTCCGAAACCTGCATCATATCCACGCCCTGCGACGCCTGGCAGGCGGCGAGGATGCTGTACCAGGCGACGCCGGTCAGCCGCATTGCCGCGGTGGAGGACCTGGTGTGCTTCCACCTGGACGATTTCCTGGACGACGTGAAGGAAGCCGTATTGCAGAGCCGCTACCGTTCCTACCCCATTCTGGACGCGGATAACCGCGTGGTGGGCACCCTGAGCCGCTATCACCTGCTGCGGCCCAACCGCAAGCGTGTGGTGCTGGTGGACCATAACGAGGTGGGCCAGTCCGTCCCGGGCCTGGAGCAGGCCGAGCTGGTGGGCATCATCGATCACCACCGCCTGGGGGACGTGCAGACCGGCTACCCGGTCTTTATGCGCAACGAGCCCGTGGGCTCCGCCACCACCATCGTCGCCACCATGTACCAGGAGCACGGCCTGATGCCCGGGGAAAAGCTGGCCGGCCTGATGGCGGCGGCCATCGTCAGCGACACCGTGATGTTCAAATCGCCCACCACCACCAACCGGGACCGCCGCATCGCCGAGCGCCTGGCCCGCATCGCCGGGCTGGATCTGGAAAGCCTGGGGCACGACGTGTTCTCCGCCAGCTCCGCCGACAAGCCCGCATCAACGCTGCTGAGGACCGACTTCAAGGAATTCCACCTGGCGGACCACCGCCTGGGCATCAGCCAGATCACCACCATGGATTCCGCCCATATGCTGAAGAGGAAGGCCGAATTCCTGAAGGAAATGGGCAAAATACAGGAAGAAAAGAACTATGACATGATGCTGCTGATGATTACCGACGTGCTGCTCGAGGGCACGCAGCTCCTTTTCCTCGGGGACAGGGAGATCATCCGCCAGGCCTTCAGCGGCGTCGAGGTGGGGGACCACACCGCGTTTCTGAGGGGCGTGGTGTCCCGCAAAAAGCAGATGGTCCCGGCGCTGGCCCTTCTGTGGGGCTGATGAAAAAAACGCGTGCCCTGCCCGCGGCGTAAGGAGATATTCGTCATGAACGGAATAAAAAACACCCGTGTTTCGCCTTTTTATGTCCGCCTGCTCGTCCTCGCCGTCTGCGCCGTGACGGCCATCGCGCCCTGCCGCGCCGCGGCGGATGACGCCGCGGAGGGGAACGCCGTGAAAATCGTGATCACCGTCAGGGATTACGGCGCCATCGTCTGCGAACTGTATCCCGACATCGCGCCGCTGACGGTTGCCAATTTTCTTTCCCTGGCGGACAGCGGCTTTTACGACGGCCTCACCTTCCACCGGATCATCTCCGGTTTCATGATCCAGGGCGGCGATCCCAACGGCAACGGCACCGGGGGCAGCGGCGTCCGGCTGAAGGGCGAGTTTGCCGCCAACGGGATCGATAATCCCCTGTCCCACACCCGGGGCGTGATATCCATGGCCCGCGCCAGGGATTTTGACAGCGCTTCCAGCCAGTTTTTTATCATGCACGCGGACGCGCCTTACCTGGACGGCCAGTACGCCGCCTTCGGAAGGGTGCTTGAGGGCATGGAGGTGGTGGACGCCATCTGCCAAAATACGCCGGTTGTCGACGCCAACGGCACCGTCCCCAGGGGGTATCAGCCCGTCATCGAGAGCATCCGGCGGGCGGAATGAGCGCGCCGGGACGGCGAAACAAAGCATTGGACCGGGCTCCCGGAACACGCCTTCGGCGGTGCTCCGGGGGCCCGGTCTTTGTCGTCACGACGGTTTTTTGTTCATGATTTGTTTACAGGATCCCGGGAACGGGTATCCGGGAGAGGCCGTTCTATCAGCGGAACACCGAACGTGAAAGGAGGCCTCCCGATGTCCGGAATCATGATCTCCCTGGCGCTGGCCCTCGCCGTGTACGGCTATTCAGTCTTCAAGGCCGAAAAGAGCGGCGGCATCTGATACAAAAAAAGGAGCGCCCGAAGGCGCCCTCGTATTCATTGAAGGATTACTGCTTCAGCTGGTTTTTGCGGTCCAGCGAAGCCATGTACCAGGCGATGGCGAAGCCGACGGCCATCATAACCAGGCTCAGGATAATGGTGGTCGCGTTCAGGGTGGGCATCACCTTGTCGTCCTCGGGCCGGAAGGCGGTCCATACGATGGCCACGGGGCTGGCCAGCACCAGGCCCATGATGGCGCAGTAGGTGAGCCCCTTCCATTTTTTAAGCAGCATTTCCAATAGCTTCGACACGCCGAAGATTCCGCAGACGATGCCGGCGGCAAAGGGCAGAAGGACGCCCGCGGCTTCGCCGAGGCCGTTTTCCAGGTGCAGCGAGCCGGTGACCACGCCGTAATACCCCGCCAGCATCAGAAGCATGCTGCCGGAAACCCCGGGGATGACCATGGCCGCGGATACCACGCAGCCCAGAAGGAACAGCTTGACCATCTCGCCGAAGCTCAGGCTGAACGCCACGTTGTTGACGCCGGCGGTGGCCTGCTGCAGCACGATCAGCCCAAAGAAGACCACAAACAGGATAAGGCCGGGCAGGCCTTTTTTTTCGTCCTTCATCTGGGACCAGATCATCGGGACGCTTCCGATGATCAGCCCCACGAACAGGCAGGCCGTGGGCAGGGGCTGGGTCTGCAGGCCCCACTTGATGGGGAAGGACAGCGCGACGATGCCGATGCCCATCCCGACGACATAGGGGAGCAGGGTCAGGAAGCTCTTTTTGAATTCCTTGAAAATATGGGTGATGCAGTGGATCAGGGTATCGAAAATGCCCATGGAGACCATCATGGTCCCGCCGCTGACGCCGGGGATGATGTTGGCCACGCCGATGACGATGCCCCTGACGATGCTGAGGAGGATCTCTTTGAAGTTCAAAGCTTTCGCCGCCTTTCGTGATGGAATGACTTAAGCAACATAGTAATTCATCTTCTCCGGAAAAGCAAGCCAAAAGCTGTTCAATGCCCGGGATTTGGCGTATAATAGAAAAAAAACGACGGAGGATGAGGACATGGAACGGCTGGACGGGCGCGCCCCGGACGAGATGAGATTCCACAGGATCATACCCGACTACGTACGCACCGCCGCGGGCAGCTGCCTGATTGAGACCGGCGGCACCCGTGTGATCTGCACCGCCAGCGTGGAGGAGGGTGTGCCCCCGTTCCTGCGCGGGCGGGGCGAGGGCTGGCTGACCGCCGAATACGCCATGCTGCCCGCATCCACCGGGAAGCGCAAAAGCCGCGACGGCGTCAAGAAGGACGGCCGCGGCGTGGAGATATCGCGCCTCATCGGCCGCAGCCTCCGCCAGGCGGTGGACCGCCGCCTGATGGACGGCTGGACCATTACCATCGACTGCGATGTGCTGGAGGCCGACGGCGGCACCCGCACCGCGTCCATCACCGGCGGGTTCGTGGCGCTGGTGTGCGCCGTGGACCGGATGATGCGCAAGGGCCAATTGAAGGAAAGCCCCGTCCGCAGGCAGATCGCCGCGGTCTCCGCCGGCATCGTGGACCAGACGCCCTGCCTGGATTTGTGCTATGAGGAGGACTCCCGGGCCCAGGTGGACATGAACTTCGTTATGGACGACGCGCTGCGCTTCACCGAGATCCAGGGCACCGGCGAGGGCCGCACCTTTTCCCGGGACGAAATGGACCAGCTGACGGACCTGGGCGAGGTGGGCTGCCGGGAACTGATGGACCTGCAGTTGAAGGTCCTGGGGGACCGCAGAAAATGGATCGCCCCGCCCCGGACCATTGTGCTGGCCTCCGACAATCCCCATAAGGTAAGGGAACTGAGGGATATGCTGGGCGAAAAATACCGGGTGCTCACCATGAGCGAGGCCGGGTTTGAAGGCGGGATCGACGAAAACGGCGAGACCTTTGAGGAAAACGCCCTGATCAAGGCCCGGGCCGTGCGGGACGCCACCGGGTTCCCCGCCCTGGCGGACGACAGCGGCCTGAGCGTGGACGCGCTGAACGGCGAGCCCGGGGTGCACAGCGCCCGTTACTGCGGCTATCACGGCGATGACAAGGCCAACAACGACCTTCTGATCTTCCGGCTTTCCGGCGTCCCGGCCGAAAAGCGCACCGCCCGGTTCGTCAGCTGCGTGGCCCTGTGCCTCCCCGGAGGGGAGGAAAGGGTGGTGCGCGGGGAATGCCCCGGCGTGATCACCTTCGAGCCCCGGGGGACCGGCGGCTTCGGCTACGATCCCTATTTTGAGACCGTTACCGGCGAAACCTTCGCCGAAATGGACGCCGAGAGCAAAAACAAGATCAGCCACCGGGCCAAAGCCATGGCCCAGATGCTGCCCATTATCGGGGAGGAGATTCAATGACCCATCGCTACCTGGTCCTGTCGGACAGCCACCGGGCCACCGGCGTCCTGGAGCAGATCCTGATGGCCGCCGAGGCCGGGGGCAAGACGGACGGCGTTATCCACCTGGGGGACGGATACGACGATCTGAGGTCCTTCGAAAGGCACCTGCCTCCCGTGATCCGGGTGCCGGGCAACTGCGACCGGACGCCCTGGAACATTTCACAGGATCAGCTGATCCTGACGGCGGAATTGAACGGCGTCCGGGTGCTTGCGACCCACGGGCATATGCTGGGCGTCCGGCAGGGGACCGATGTCCTGAAGGCCCGGGCTATGGCGGAAAAATGCCGCGTCGCCATGTACGGGCATACCCATACGCCCCTTCTTAAGGAGGAGGACGGCGTGCTGATCCTCAATCCCGGGGCGGCCATGGACCATCATTACGCGTACCTGTTCATCGGCGACGGCGGCGAGGTGTCGGCGGAGCTCCATTGATTTATGTCCCGGAGGAGAAACAATATGCCGGATGCGTTCAAAAAAGGCCTGCGGGACGGCGTTCCCATTTTTCTCGGCTATTTTTCGGTTTCCATTGCCTTCGGCGTTCAGGCGGCGGGGAAGGGACTGACCCCCGCCGCCGCCATGATCATGTCCCTGACCAACCTGACCAGCGCGGGTCAGTTCGCGGCGCTGGACGTGATCGCCCGGGCGGGGACGCTGCTGGAGATGGCCCTGACCACCCTTCTGATCAATCTGCGCTATCTGCTGATGTCGTCGGCCCTCAGCCAGAGGATGGCCCCGGACGCCTCCCTGCCCGGGCGGCTGATCGCCTCCTACGGCGTTACCGACGAGATCTTCGGCATCTCGGCGGCGCGGCCGATACCCCTTGAATGGACCTATATGCTTGGCGCCATCGTGATGGCGGTGCCCGGCTGGGTGGGCGGCACCGCGGTGGGCGCCCTGGCCGGGGAGCTTCTGCCGCTGTCGGTCACCCGCGCCCTGGGCGTGGCGCTGTACGCCATGTTCATGGGCGTGGTGCTGCCGCCGACAAGGCATAACCGCGTCCTCGCCTTCCTGGTGCCCCTGTCGATGCTGGCCTGCTGGGCTTTCACCCGGCTTTTCCCCAGAGTGCCGTCGGGCTACAGGATCATTATCCTGGCCGTGGCGCTGTCCGGCGCGGCCGCCGTCTTTTTCCCGGTGCGGGAAGAGGAGGGCGGCGAAGACGCTGCGGCGGAAAACGGCCGCCCGTAAGGTTTTTCCCGCCGTCAGCGGCGCCAAGGCGTCGTAAGCGTACGCTTTTTCCAAATTCAACGTTATATTGGGAGAACGCATGAGTCCGTATCTGTATATCCTGGTCATGGCGGGGGTCACCTATCTTGTCAGGGCGCTGCCGCTGACCCTGATCCGCCGCCGTTTCAAAAGCCCGTTCCTCAGGTCCTTTCTGTACTATATGCCCTATGTGACCCTGAGCGTCATGACCTTTCCCGCCATCCTGTCGGAGACCGGCAGCGTGATCAGCGCGGCCGTTGCCTTCATGGTCATGATCGTCCTGTCCTTCAGGACCAAATCCCTGATCCTTGTGGCGGCCTGCGCCTGCGCCGCCGTTTTCCTGGTGGAGCTGATCCCCGGCGTCGTGCCCGCCGTATAGTCTTATAACGGAACGAATATAAAAAGAGGAGTCGATCAAAAATGGAATTCAGCCTGTCCTTTCTTTCGGATCCCCGTATTTTCAGCGTCGGTCGGATGGCCCCCTGCTCCGACCATGATTTTTATGCGGACGCGGATGAAGCCGCCCGGGGCGAATCCTCCCGGGTCCGCTCCCTGAACGGCGTATGGAAGGCGCATTTCGCCCTGCGGCCCGCCGACGCGCCGGAGGGGATCCTTACGGACGGCGCCGGGGACTCTTCCCTCCGGGATATCCGGGTACCCAGCGAGTTCCAGCTGGAAAACCCCTCCTGGGATCCGCCGCATTACGTCAACGTCCAGTATCCCTGGGACGGGGCGGAGGAACTGGTCCCGCCCCAGGTGAGTGAAAAATACAACCCCACGGTCACCTGCGTTAAGCATTTTGACCTGTCGGGGGAGGACCTGAAATGCGGGCGCATCGTAATATGCTTCGGCGCGGCGGAGGCCGCCCTGGCGCTGTGGGTCAACGGGAGCTTCGTGGGGTACAGCGAGGATTCCTTTACGCCTCACCGCTTTGACATCACCTCCCTTGTGCGGGAGGGGGACAACCGCCTCGCGGCCCGCGTTTTCAAGCGCTGTACCGGCACCTGGATGGAGGACCAGGACTTCTGGCGCTTCTCCGGCATCCACCGGGACGTGACGCTGGAATTCCATGGCCTCTCCCACCTGAGGGACGTGTTCGTCCATACCCCCCTGAGCGACGACTTTTCCCATGCCGCGGTGGAAGCCGAGTGCGCCTTCGACCGGCCCGCGGGCAGGGTGGAATGCGTACTTGCGGACCCCCGCGGCAGGGAAATCGGCAGGGAGAGCCTGGACGCGGCGGAAAACCTCACCTTTTCCTTTGACGTGGAAAAGCCGCTTTTGTGGAGCGGGGAGACGCCGTATCTTTATACCCTCACCTTCGTCCTTTCCGACGGCGGGAAAGTGCTGGAGGTCTGCCGCACCGAATGCGGCATCCGCCGGTTCGAAATGAAGGATAAAATCATGACCCTCAACGGGAAGCGCATCGTGTTCCACGGCGTCAACCGCCACGAATTCGACTGCGATTACGGCCGCTGCGTTCCCCTGTCTACCCTGATGAAGGACATCCATGACCTGAAGGCCATGAACGTCAACGCGGTCCGTACTTGCCATTATCCCAATGATCCCAAATTCTACCGCATGTGCGACAGGTACGGGCTGTACGTGATCGATGAAACCAACATCGAGACCCACGGCACCTGGGCCCGCCGGCCCTTTGACATGTCGCGGGTGGTCCCGGGGGACCGGGAGGAATGGCTCGGCGCGGTCCTGGACCGGGGCGCGTCCATGCTGGAGAGGGACAAGAACCATCCCTGCGTCCTTCTGTGGAGCTGCGGCAACGAATCCTTCGGCGGGAAGGACCTGTGGGAGCTTTCGGAATATTTCCGCCGCCGCGACCCGTCCAGGCTGGTGCATTACGAGGGCGTGCGCAACGACACCCGCTATCCCGACACCACCGACGTTTTTTCCCGGATGTACGCCAAGGTGGCCGATATCGAGGAATACCTGAAGAACGACCCGCAGAAGCCCTTCATGAACTGCGAATATACCCACGCCATGGGGAATTCCTGCGGCGGCATGCACCTGTACCGGGAGCTGGAGGACAAATATCCCATGTACCAGGGCGGTTTCATATGGGATTATGTGGACCAGGCCCTCAGGGTGCGCATGCCGGACGGGAGGACGCAGCTCTGCTATGGCGGAGACTTCGGCGACCGCCCCAACGACAACAATTTCAATACCAACGGCATCATCCTTGGGGACCGCACCTGGACCCCCAAGGTGCAGGAGGTGCGGCACGTCTTCCGCTCCGTTTTCCTGGAGCCCGGGAAGGACGGCGTCCGGGTCACCAACCGGCGGCTGTTCACATCCCCGGATGACTGCGAGATCAAATGGGAACTGCTCCTTGACGGCGAGGCCGTCCGCGCCGGTGTTCTTGAAATCCCTTTCCTGGCCCCCGGGGAAAGCGTTCTTATCCCGCTGGATATTTCCCTGCCCGAAGGGGAGGGCGAGGTGATGCTGACCGCGCGGATGTGCCTTAAGGAGGCGTCGCCCATCCTGGAAAAGGGCGTCTGCCTGTCCGAGGGCTGGGCCTGCCTCAGGGAGCGCAAAGCGGCGGACGTGGTTCCGTCTTCTGTTCCCCTTATCCGCGGCGACCACAACATCGGCGTCCGGCAGCCGAATCTCAGCGCCATGTTTTCCCAGTCCCTTTCCTCCCTGAAGGACGCCCTCGGCGGGGAGACCCTGATTTCCTGCCCCCGGCTGAGCCTGTTCCGTGCCCCCACCGACAACGACTGGGGCAACCGTTATGCCCTCAGGCAGGGTGCGTGGCACATGGTGTCCCGGTACGCCTGCCCCGAGGGACCCTTTGTCAACGAGGACGGGGAGATCACGGTGAAGTATGCCTGCGCCCCCGTCCTTGGGGATAAGGAGATCCGCCTCACATACCTTCCCACAGCGGACGGGCGCCTTCTCGTGACGCTGGACTTCCCCGGCGCCGAGGGGCAGTGCGACCTGGCCGCCCTGGGCCTGAGCCTGGAAATGGATCCGCGGCTGAAGAACGCGGCCTTTTACGGTTTCGGGCCCGATGAAAGCTATGTCGACCGCCGCACCGGCGCCATGCCCGGCGTCTGGCGCTTTCGCACCGACGAGGGTCACACCCGCTACTGCCGTCCCCAGGAGAGCGGCAGCCGCTATGGCGTGCGGCGCATGGATGTGACCGACGATCAGGGCCACGGGGTCCGGGTGGAGGCCCTGGACGATGCGCTGGAGGTCTCCGTTACCGGATATCTGCCCGAGGAACTGATGGCAAAGCATCATCCCGAGGAGCTTTCCGCTCCCACACATACCATCCTGGACGTGGCCGCCTTCCGCAGGGGCATCGGCGGTGACGATTCCTGGGGCGCGCCGGTGCTCCCGCAGTACACTTATCCCTCCGACAAAGCGTACCGCCTCCGGTTCCTGCTGTCCGGGATCTGAGACTCTAAAAACACAGGGGACGGTTCTCTGTGTCGGGCGCCGGGCGCTGTATATGGGGCCTGCGCGGCCCCAAACCCCGCGGCAGAGGTTTTCAACCCCTGCACCCCGATTCGGCGAAGGGGCCGGACGCCGGCAAACGGCGGTTTCCGCCTGCCTGGACGCAGGGGACGGGTTACGGAAAAAGGCCCTGACGGCGGCGCTAAAAAAAGAGATGAACGCATACAAATCCGGGGCCGGTCCTTCGCGCGGCGTCTGCGCGGGGAACCGGTCCCGGGTCGTGTTTTATGGTCAGCCCTCCTGCTTTTTGAAGCGGGCCCGCATCATGGGCTTGATGCCGCCCGCATCCAGGATCTTCATTGCCTGGTCGCCCAGCCGCTCGCAGGGAAAGCTTTCCCCGGTTTCTTTAACGGTCACGGTGCCTGCTTCCAGGTCCAGCGTCAGGGTCTGTCCGTCCCGCACACGCCGGCTGATCCCCTTGCAGATTACGGGAAGGAGGCCGAGGTTTACGGCGTTGCGGAAAAAAATGCGGGCGAAGGAATCCGCCAGGACGGCAGAGGCGCCCATATTCAAAAGGGCGATGGGGGCATGCTCCCGGCTGGAGCCGCATCCGAAATTGCGGCCGGCGACCACAATGCCTCCTTCGGGAAAATTGGGGGCGATATCTTCGCTGACCCCGCACAGGCAATGACTGCCGATCTCCTTTGGATCGGTAATGGCCAGAAAACGGCCGGGATAGATCTGGTCCGTATCGATGTTGTCGCCGACCACAATGACCTTGCCGGTGATCTTTGTATTCATGCGCGCTTCCTCCTGAAAATAAAAGTCGGTGGTATAGAAAACGGTCCCGGATAACGTATGGGCGCCATCGAAGGCGGAAATCCGTTAATCCAGGTAAGGCTGCGGATCGGTAATCACGCCGTTGAGGAGGCTTGCGGCCACCGTGGCGGGGCTGGCGAGGTACATCAGCGCTTCGGTGGAACCCATGCGGCCCGGAAAATTGCGGTTGGTGCTGGTGATGCACACCTCGCCGGGGGCCAGGATGCCCTCGTGCGCTCCCAGGCACGCGCCGCAGCCGGGGGTCGTGATGGTGGCCCCGGCGTCCATCAGGTCCCGGATGTAGCCTTTCTCCATGCATTCGCGCATCACGTCCCGTGAGGCGGGAACGACCACCAGGCGGGTGTAGGGGGAAATGTGCCTGCCCCTGAGGATTTTCGCGGCGGCGGCGATATCCTCGGTTCGGCCGCCGGTGCAGGAACCGATGTAGCCCTGGTCCAGCCTGACGGGGCCCGCCGCGGTTACCTCGGACAGGGGATGCACGTTTTCCACGCTGCTGGGGCAGGCCAGCTGCGGTTCCAATTTCGATACGTCAAACACATGCGTTTCCGCGTACCGGTAGCCGGGATCGGTAAACTGGACCTCATAAGGGCGCACAGCCCGCGCGGACACATATTCCAGTACGTCCCTGTTGGGCTGCATATAGGCCGTTTTTGCGCCCATTTCCACGGCCATGTTGCAGATGGTCATGCGGCCGGCCACGTTCAGGCTTTCCACGTAACTGCCGGTGAAGTCGATGGCCTTGTATACGGCCCCGTCCGCCCGGATGCGTCCCAGTACGGCCAGCACCACGTCCTTGGGGTATACGCCCTTTGGCGCTTCCCCTTCCAGGCGCACTTCGATGATTTCCGGCACCCGGAACCAGAGCTCCCCGGTCATCAGGATCGTGGCCATATCCGTCGCTCCGCAGCCCGTGCCCATGGCCCCGAAGGCCCCGTGGGTGGTGGTGTGGCTGTCGGTGGCCACCACGATCATGCCGGGATAGATTAGACCCGCCTCCGGCATCACCTGGTGGCACACGCCGCAGTCGGTGTCGAAATGGAATTTGAGACCGTTCTTTTTTGCGAATTCCCGCATTTCCCGGTGGTTGGACGCGCTCTTGATGTCGGGACAGGGAGCGTAGTGATCAAAGACGAAGGCGCAGCGGGTATTGTCCCACACTTTTTCGCCGCCCATCTCATAAAAGGAATACACTGTCTGCAGGTACAGGTCGTTGATTTCGGCAAAATCCACTTTGGCGGTGACAATCTCCCCGGTGCGGACCTCGCCGCGTCCGCTGTTCCGTGCCAGGATTTTTTCGATGGCGTGCATAAGCCTTCCTCCTTGTTCAAAAGAAATAGTATATTGAATATCGTATACGATATTCAATTCGATAACAGGATATCATACGCAAAATGAAAAATCAAGGGTTTTCCGCCGGGAAGGGCGGTTGATTTATCCTGTTTTTTTAATATAATATTTTGTATACGATATACAGGAGGAACACGCTTTGGAAACCCTGGAAATGATGCCCGTGCGGATCAGGATCGCCGCCATTGTGCGCAAGGCGATCTATTCCGGCGAATACAAAAGCGGCGACGAACTGAGCCTGACGGACATCGCCGCGCAGCTCGGCGTCAGCCGCACGCCTGTAAGGGAAGCCTTTCAGGAGCTTGAAGGCGAGGGGCTGATTACCCTGCGGATGAATAAAGGGGCCGTCGTGAACACCGTCGACCGCAAATTCATCAGGGATATTTTTGAAATGCGCATGCTGCTGGAGGCCGAGGCGGCCCGCAGGGCGGCGGAAAAGGGCATGGACAAAAAGATGCTGGAAGCCCTCCTCGGCCGGCTGTATAACCTGAGGGAGCATATCGGCGCAGCGGATACGGCGGAGTATACGGCGCTGAACCAGGCGGTCCATCAGGCGGTCTGGCAGGCCGCCGACAACCGCCTCCTGACCGTCTGCCTGCTCCGGATGTGGAACGGCCCCAGCGTCGGCAGGGGACAGGACGCCGCCGCGGATCATTACAGGCATTCCACCGACGAGCATATTTCCATCCTTGAGTCCATCAGGGACAGAAACGCGGAGGAAGCGAAAAACGCCATGCTCCGGCATATCGGAAGGAGCATGGAGAATATGCTTGCTTATTATCCCGAAACGTAAGGATACGCGGGAGGGGCGGATATAAGGAGAAGAAAGCATGGCTGAATACGGAAGGATCGGACCTGCCCGCATGGATGAGCTGTGGGAACTGCACAGGGCCTATAAGGAGGCGATCGGCGAAGACCTGCCCGGGGAAGAGGACCGGAAGAGCCTTTCCGTCGCCATGGAGCAGGAGCGGATCCTGTTTTACGGCGCCTGGGAGGACGGAAGGCCGGTCGGCTGCTGCTCCGTGACGGTGGGTTTTTCCACCTTCAATTACAGGCCCTCGGGCGTGTTTGAGGATTTTTACATCGTTCCGGAATACCGGCACCGCGGCATTGCGCGGGAACTGGTAAGGTACGCATACCGGGAAAGCGGCGTCGCCTCGCTGACGGTGGGCTGCGCGGACTGCGACGCGGAAATGTACCGGGCCCTTGGGTTTTCCGTTCCGCTGGGAAATTTGCTGGCGTATGAATAACGGCGGGGAGAAAGAGGAGGCACGGATGGATGCGAAAAGGATAGTCACGGGATTATCCTAGGCCATACGCCGCGGCGGCCGGCCGGAAAACACGCTTTTTTCGGCATTCTGATCAGGCTGACCGCGTGGATCCTGCTGCCGGCGGATGTCCTGCGCGGCGGCGGTCCCGGAGACCAGGACCCTCTGGCTTCGGGTCATCGGCGGCTCCGGATGGACGCGGATCGAGCTGAAGGGTTTTCTTGAATAACGAAGATCGAATGAGCGGGAGGATAAACAATGGCAAGGATCTTTTTTATCTCCGGCGCCTGCGGGTGCGGGAAAACGACCTTTGCGGACGCGTATGCCGCGCACCTGGTCCGGACGGAACATAAAACGGTCTATATGATCCACGGGGATCATTTTCAGGACGGCTTCGTCAAGCCGGAGCAGGGATTCTTCAACGGAAGCCGGGCCGCGGACCCGGTCCTGTGGGGGGACGTGCTGCGCTTCAACTGGGACTGCATCGTCTACGCCGCCGGACGGGCGCTGGACATGGGCCTGGACGTGGTGGTCGACTATGTGGTGGAGGACGAGCTTTCCCGCGTGCGGGAGCTGGCCGCGGCTCATCACGCCGAATTGTATTATATCGTCATGACGGCCGCCTCGCGGGAGATCGAGCGGCGCATCCGGCAGCGCGGCGACGTTCAGTTGATCGAAAGGGCGCTTTTCCTTAAACGGAAGCTGGAGGCCATGGGGGAAAACCGGGGCCGCCTGTATGATACCACCGGCAAAACGACGGATGAGATGCTCCGGGAGATCGATATGGAAAAATACGCCCTGAAGGAGCCCGTGTGACGCCGGATGAAACGGGGGAAAATGAAAGGAATAAGACCGCGAAAATGAAAGTGATCCTCATCAACGGCCCCATGGGCGTCGGGAAGACCGCGGCGGGAAAGCGTATCGCGGACAGGACGCCGGGGACCGCGTTTATCGACGGCGACTGGTGCATGGATATCCATCCCTTTGTCGGAAACCGTGAAACCAGGGCCATGGCCGCGGACAATATCCTGCACATGATCGGCAATTATTTAAAATGCTCCGAATGCCGCATGGCCGTCCTGGCCTGGCTGATGGACGACCCATGGGTGCTTCGGAGCCTCACCGACGGGCTGGCCGCCCTGGGGGCGGAAGTAAAGAGCGTGACGCTTATTTGCTGCCGGGATACCCTTTCGGAACGCTGGAAAAACGACCGGGAATGTCCCTGGAGGACGGAGGAGCTGCTTGGGGCGAGCCTTTCCTCGCTGCCGTATTTCGCGGCGCTGGGGAACGTGATCGACACCACATGGCTGTCCGTCGACCGGACGGCGGAGATGATCCTCGGGGATAAAAGGAACGTATTCGAAACGGAAAGGCTGATCCTGCGGCCTTGGCGTCTGTCGGACGCGGAGGAATGCTATAGATACGCGAAGGACCCCCGGGTCGGCCCCATCGCCGGCTGGCCCGCGCATACGGGCGTCGAAAACACCCGGGAGATCATCCGTACCGTCCTGTCGGCGGAGGAGACCTATGCCATCGTGCTGAAGGAAACGGGTCTCCCCGTGGGCAGCGTCGGCCTGCATAACAACGACCTGGCGGAAAAAGAGGATGAAAAGGAGCTGGGCTACTGGCTCGGCGTTCCCTTCTGGGGACGGGGCATCGTCCCGGAGGCCGCGGGGGAGATCCTTCGCCACGCCTTCGGGGACCTGAAGCTCAACCGCGTCTGGTGCGGCTATTACGACGGCAACGAAAAATCCAGGCGCGTGCAGGAAAAACTCGGCTTCAAATATCAGCGGACGTCGGAGAATGTGCCCGTTCCGCAGATGGGGGAAACCCGAAAAGGCCATGTCAGCCTCCTGACAAAGGAAGAATGGCAATTGCACAGGGGACGGGATGAACACAGGGGACGGTTCGAAACCACTGAAAAAGTACTCCTATTTCAAGCGGAGAATGGGAAGGGAGCTAAGAAAATTCCGGAAAAAGCGATATTAAGCCGGAAGA
>CADANQ010000024.1 GCA_902789365.1 uncultured Eubacteriales bacterium | reverse complement strand
GTTAGGCTTCACGCCGAAATAGAGAGTTCCGATCCCATGCTTATTCAGAATGGACGAGATGGAGATCATCGCCTCTTTCATTTCGCCTGTTGTCTTTTTGAATTCAATCGTTTCCGTTTCTTTTCCTAAGTTCATATCCTGTCCCTCGCTTTCCGAAGTGACATTATTATACTACGTAGTGACAGAAATGCCACTATAAAAAAGTGTTTTACCTACTCATTTTTCAAATAGACATTGTATGGCATGGCATTTCAGTAAAAAGGCGGCAGGGATTGCTCCCCGCCGTCGTAACCTTATGCGTAGATCAGGTCGTGATCTACGATCTCCATTGCCCTGTCCCGGATGTTGTTCATCCGCTGTACCCACAGCATTTGATCCTGTGCTTTGAGCTGTTCGGTGACGCCCTCACGCTCGGCCATCTCCTGTGTCAGCAGGAGCATTTGCTCCTTCGCATGTTCGTTGATGTCAGAAAGGTAAGCATTCAGTCTGCCGCTGGTCAAAAGCTCCGTGTACAGGGCTTTTCGCTCCGCCCTGGTGTACCGCAGGTGCCGCCGTCTCCAAATGCCGATAGGCTTTTCTTCTTGTGCTGGTACTGTCAGGCAGGGGATGTAATAGTCGCCTTGCAGCTCGTACCACAGACCGTTGCTTTTATCAAAAATGTACTTTTCCATTATGAAATCCTCTTGTATAATAGCTTCGTTGATCTATTCGCACATATGTCACAGCTTCCCGATTGCCACACCTTGTTATAACCTGTTATGGAGTTTTCTTGCCCTTGTTTTTGCCCTTATGAGCGGCGCGGGCGTTGTAGAAACGGTGTAACATTTAATAAAGGGATTCGGTGAGCAGATTGCGGAAAATCCTTTGTTTGGGGCGGTTTCAGAGGATTTCATTAAAACCCTATAATCACTGGCGGATGCCTATGTTTTTAGGGATTTCAAATCCCGGTTTGCCGAGCCGAAGCCCAGGAAATACTTCTACCTGCTTTGCCGGATTCCTGCAATCAAATCAATGCGCCATGGGCGCAGAAAATTTCTCCTGCGGCGCGTACAATATTCATTTTATCGGTTATATTCATTATGACCGGGACCGAAGCGCTCCGCCGCGGAACACGACGGACGGCAATTCCGCCGGTTTCTGATCACGGGCCGGGGGGTGATTCCGTCAAATGTTGAAACACGCATTACGCGAAAACATATACCGCCAAAGGCGCGGAAAGCGGCAGGGGCCGCGGCAGGAAAAACATCCGCCGCGGCCCCTGCCGCTTTGATCCCCGCAGTTATGGATCCCTTTGTACCGGCGTGCGGGTCCGCGAGATGAACCCCCGTCATGCCGTCAAAGCGTCATTCGTGCAGTTCCCGTTCTTTTTCCAGCGCTTCCTTTTTGCCGTGGATGCGGCCCAGGGAATACATGAGAAACGTGGCGCAGAGCAGGTTGATCCAGCCCAGGCCGGTACGGACGCCGGCCGAATTGATCACGCCGATCAGAAGGTTGGCCCCGCCTACCGCGGTGAGTACCCTCCCGATCCTTTCCAGGTGGGAGATGCGGGAGTCGATGTCGGAATAAAGGTCGAATACCCCGTTGTCCGTTTTTTTGCGGAAATAGATCCATGCCATCATCCGCCCGACGTATTCCGCGCCGGTCTCTTCCATGAAACGGATATAGCTTTCGTCAAAGGGGTGCATTTCCGTCCGGACAGTGTATTCGCCGGGGGCGCAGCGGACGAAGCGGTATTTGCAGAAGCCCACGCTGTCCAGCGCCCAGCCGTTTGCGGCCATTTCGTTCAGCCAGGCTTCTTCCTTTTCGAAATCCCAGACCCAGAACCATTTCGATACCGTCTTGCTCTCCATTTTACATTTCCTCCCGAAGCACCGCTTCGCCGTTTTGTACCAGTTCCTTCAGCCTTTCCACCTCGCGGACGAGAACTTCCTTTCCCTTTTCCGTCAGGACGTATTCCTTCCGTCGGGTGTCGTCGCCCATGGATTTCAATACGATCCATCCCTTGTCGCACAGGGCGTTCAGCGCGCCGTACAGGGTGCCTGCGGCCAGCCTCACCCGTCCGCGGGACATCTCCTCCGTCTGCTGCATGATCCCGTATCCGTGCCGCGGTTTGTACAGGGACAGCAGGATGTAATAGGTCGCTTCCGTCAGCGCGGGAGCGTTCGGCATAAGACTCACCTCCATCGTGACCCGATATATCGCCATCCGATATATCGTGATTCGATTATATCGGACTCCGATATATTTGTCAACAGGGTATAAAAAAATTTTCTGCAGCTCCGCAGCATAAACAGGCGCAGATTGCCTGCAGGCGGCGACGGGGCCGATCGCCGGATCGGGGTGCAGGGGCGCAGCCTTTGCCGTGGGGTCCGGGGCCGCGGAGGCCCCGGCGGCGCGCGAACTCTTCGGATAACGGCGGCGTTCATTCCCGAATCCGCAAAAAAAAACGGGCGGCTGATATGCCGTCCGTCGTCATTCCGGCTTCCGCCGCTCTGTCGATTTCACAGGATCCCCCGAAGGTCCGCCTCCGGAAACGGAACGGGCTCGCGGGGCGCGTCCGCGCGGGAAGAAAGTTTCTTCTCCATCCATACCACGTCCAGCCACCGGCCCATTTTATACCCGCATCCGTGAAAATGGGCGCAGGTCCTGAAACCGTGCCTTTCGTGGAAGGCGACGCTTTCGGGATTGGGATAAGTGATGCAGGCGTTCAACCCGGTGAAGCCCTGGCGGACGAGGATCTCCTCCAGGCGGTTTTCAAGCAGGCTGCCGATCCCCCGGCCCCGGGCATCCATGCGGAGGTAGATGGAGTTTTCGCAGGTCCACCGGTAGGCGCTGCGCACATGAAAGGCCGACGCGTAGCAGTAGCCGACGATTTTCCCGTCCTCCTCGGCGCAAAGGTAAGGATAGCGCAGGAGCGTGCCCCGGATTCGTCGGGCAAATTCCTCCCTGTCGGGGACTTCGGTCTCGAAGGTAACGCAGGTATCGGTGACATAGGGCCGGTAGATGTCCAGCAGCGTCCCGGCGTCCTCCGGCGCCGCGGCGCGGACCAGGATGCTTTTTTCTTCGCGGATGGCGTTCATGGTTTATATCTCCCAATAAGGTCGCGCCCGGAAAATCGGTCAGGGCATCGGTCCGGGTGACACGGGAAGGTCCTCCCATTGCCCTGTGACGCCGTCGGAATCGGAGCCGGTGATCCTGACACGCGCGGTCCGCCCCTCGCCGATCCCCTCCCGGGGCGGGCAGACGCAGGAAACGTATTCCCGGGTGTAGCCGGACACGCCTTCCGGTGACACGTCCTCGCACAGGATCTCCCGGACGGTGCCGACCATGCCTTTGTGATATTCCGCGGCCATTTCGTGCCCGAGGGATATCAAACGCCGGGTCCGCTCCTCCCGAACGCGGCGGGGCACCTGGCCGGGCATGGAAGCCGCCGGGGTGCCCTCCCGGGCCGAAAAGGGGAATACGTGCATGCGGGAAAAACCGATTTCCCGGCAGAAGGCCAGCGTTTCGGCAAATTCCGCGTCGGTCTCGCCGGGGAAACCGCAGATTACGTCGGTGGTCAGGGCGCAGCCGGGCATGGCCTTGCGCAGAAGAGCGGCGGCGGAGCGGAATTCATCGCAGGTGTACCTGCGTCTCATCCGCCTGAGGACGGTGTCGCTGCCGCTCTGCAGCGCCAGGTGGAACTGCGGGCAGATTTCGGGGACCTCCAGGAGGGCCCGGACAAAAGCTGAAGTCACGACCACCGGCTCCAGGGACCCTAAGCGGATGCGGCTGATCCCCGGGGCGCGGGCGGCGCGGACGGCGTCGGCAAGGTCCAGGCCGCCCAGGTCCCGTCCGTAGCTGGTCAGGTGGATGCCGGTCAAGACCAGCTCGCCGAAGCCGGCCTCCCCGAGGCGCGCCGCCTCGGCGCGGATGTCCTCCGGGGGCCTGGAACGGATGCCGCCCCGGACGTAGGGAATGATGCAGTAGGAGCAAAAGCGGTCGCAGCCCTCCTGGATCTTCATCGCGGCGCGGGTGCGCTCCGAAAAGCCGGAAATGGAAAGGCTTTCAAAGGGTACGCGCAGGATGTCCCTGTCCACGCGGCAGACCCGTTCGCCCTTTCGGACCGCATCCTCGTACAATTCGACGATCCTGTTCCGGTCCCGGGCGCCGATGACCAGCCGGGCGCCGCTTGAAAGCAGCTTTTCCCCGTCCCTCTGGGCCAGGCACCCGGCGATGATCACGTCGGCGGCGGGGTTGAGCTTCATGGCGCGGCGGACCGCCTGCATGCTTTTTTTGTCCCCCGTGCCGGTGACGGTGCAGGTGTTGACCACATATACGTCGGCGGACGCGTCAAAGGAGACCTGGGTGTAGCCGCGGGCAAGGAACCTTTCAAGCATGGCCTGCGAATCGTACTGGTTCACCTTGCATCCCAGGGTGTGGAAAGCGACAGTGGGCATACATACCTCCGGAAACAGCCTGCCGGCAGGGCCGGGAGCGGTTTGATGAGAGCATACCACTTTAAAAACGGGGATGCAATATCCCCGGGGAATGATACTTGCACGAGGGCGGGAAATGATTGTATAATAGCGGAAAGGGCACGAAAGCCGGCCCTGATGAGGAGGCAAGAGTATGCAGTATAACGAATTCAGAGGCATGGGCCGGGCGAGCCGTCTGGGCTACGGACTGATGCGCCTGCCGGTCAGGGACGGGCAGGTGGAAGAGGAAAGGGCAATCCGGCTGATCCGCCGGGGCATCGACGCGGGCATCACTTACCTGGATACCGCCTATCCCTATCACGGGGGGCAGAGCGAGGTTGTGGCCGGCAAGGCGCTGAAGGACGGCTACCGGGAAAAGGTCACCGTTACCGACAAGCTGCCCTGCTGGGCGGTGAAGGAGAGCGGGGACATGGACGCCCTGCTGGACGAGCAGCTGCGCAGGCTGGACCTGCCTTACATCGACATGTACCTTCTCCACGCCCTCAACCGGGACAGGTACGCGAAAATGAAGGAGCTGGGCTTCAGGGATTTCTTCCGCCGGGCCCTGAAGGACGGGCGGATCAGGCATGTGGGCTTTTCATTCCACGACGGCGCCGACGCCTTCCGGGAGATCCTGGACGATTACGACGGATGGGAAATGTGCCAGATCCAGTATAACTACCTGGACGACGACAGCCAGGCCACCGAGCAGGGCCTGCTGTACGCCGGCAAAAAGAACGTGCCGGTGGTCATCATGGAACCCCTGAGGGGCGGCAACCTGGCCCGGGTGCCCCGGGAGATTGCCGAAAAAATGGAAGGCTATCCCGTAAAGCGCAGTCCCGCGGAATGGGCCTTCCGCTTCGCGGCGGACCATGAGGAGGTCAAGGTGGTCCTGAGCGGCATGAGCAGCGAGGAGCAGCTGGAGGATAACCTGCGCATCTTCGACGGCATCCCGCCCCGCAGCCTGACCGAAGAGGACTTGCGGTTCGTCGGGGAAATCAAAAAGGCCTTCCTGGCCCGGCAGCCCATTCTGTGCACCGGCTGCCGCTACTGTCAGCCCTGTCCCCGCGGCGTGAAGATCCCGGAGATCTTTGAGGCGGTGAACCGCGCCGTCATGTTCGACCGCACGGAGGAACTGGCTCACCGGCTGGAAAACTTCAGGAAAGAGGAGGCGGGCCCCTCCCGGTGCGTCAGCTGCGGCAAGTGCGAAAGCGTCTGTCCCCAGAGCCTTAAGATCATCGAACTCCTCAAAAAAACGGAAAGCGGCGGTTTTCAGGTCAGCGTATGAGTTTTAACCTTTTCGGCGTGGTCACGGTGAGGATGTACGCCATCCTCATCGTGATCGGCATGGTCCTGGCGGTTTTGTATATGCGGAGCCAGGAAAAGCGGCTGGAACTCCCGACGGACACGGCGCTGGATATGGCGCTGTGGGCGATTCCCGCCGGCATCATCGGGGCGCGGCTTTATTACGTCGCCTTCACCTGGGACCAGTACGCATCCGATCCCGTGTCGATCCTGAAAATTTGGAACGGGGGTCTGGCCATCTACGGCGGCATCATCGGCGGTTTTCTCGGCCTGCTTTTCCTTTCCCTCAAAAGAAAGCTGCCCCTGATGAAGCTTCTGGATCTGGCCGCCCCGGCGGTCATCCTGGGCCAGGGCATCGGGCGCTGGGGGAATTTTTTCAACGGCGAGGCCTACGGAGGGCTGATTACCGATCCGAAGTGGTGCTTTTTCCCTTACGGGGTGCTGGTGGACGGAAATTGGTACCAGGCCACCTTCTTCTATGAATCCATGTGGGATTTTCTCGGATTCCTTGTGCTGCACCTGGCGCGCAAAAAAATGCGGGCGGACGGGGACCTTCTGTTTCTGTATTTTGTTTTCTACGGCGTGGGCCGGGCGTTTATCGAGGGACTGCGTTCCGACAGCCTGTGGTGGGGTCCCTTCCGGGTGAGTCAGGTGCTCAGCATGGCTCTGGCCGCGGCCGGACTCGCGGCGCTTGTCGTAAGGGAAAGGAAAGCGCGATGAGGTACCGCGGGATTTACCGTTTTATGGCGGGCTTTGTGTGCACCGACGCCTCCGCGGGCAGCGCCTCGGGCGTTTTCGCGTCGGACGGGAAAGCCAGGAAGCGGGCGTGCCGCCTGATCCGCCGCGGAAGGGCGGTGGGTGCGGCACTGTGCCTGTTTGACGGCGAAGGCGCCGTCGGCGTCCTGACCGCGGGAAGCATCGGGGGAGGAAGGCGCGCGCTGCCCTCCACCTGGTTCAGGACGGCCTCGATATCCAAAATGGTGACCGCCGCCCTGGCACTGGGACTGAACCGCCGGGGCCTTCTGGACATGGACGGGGATATATCGGAGCTGCTGGGCTTTCCCCTGCGGAACCCCAAATGGCCCGACGTGCCCATCACGGCGGCGATGCTCCTGAGCCATACCGCGTCGGTCCGGGATACGGACGTGCTTTTCCACCCGGAATACAGCCCGGCGGAAGCGGCGGAGCGCCTCTCCTTCACCGCCGAGGAACCGGGGAAGGCCTTTAATTATTCCAACGAGGGGGCGGCCCTGCTGGGCGCGGCCCTGGAAAAAGCCGCGGGGGAGGACCTGGACGCCATCCTGAGGAAGGAGTTCGGTCCCGTCGGGACGTATTTCCCGTCGCGGCTTCCCTCGGACGCGCAGCTCAGCGACGGCATCCGCATCCTGCCCCGAAAAAAGACCCTGTTTTCCGGCGGCGCGGCCCCGGCGGCCCCGAGGAGCCCGGGGGAAAACTGGAACCGGGCCCACGGCGGCCTGTGCCTGAGGGCGGAGGACCTGGCAGGGATCGCCCGGGTCCTGATGACGGATGAAAAGTACCGCGAAATGCGCGACGAGGTGATCCCGATGGGGAAAAGGGATCCGTGGATCACCGAGGGGAAGGGCATTTTTGTCATAAGGTATCCCGAAAGCGGGGGACGGGTTATCTACGGCCACCAGGGGCTGGCCTACGGCGCGGCCCACGGCGTGTTTTTCGATCCTGTGTCCCAAAGGGGGGCGCTGATCCTGACCAGCGGCTGTTCCCTTTGCCGGGAGTACGTCCTGACGGACCTGAACCGCGCCCTGATCGCGGAATATCTGGCGCCGCCGGAGGAGGGCGTATGGAAGAAGCGGTGATCCGGGTGACTCGCAGCCATGGCGCGGCGCGGGTGGCCTTCGAATCGGGAAAGAGCCTGCTGATCCCCTCGGCGATGCTGGAGGAGATCCCGCTGGCCGCCGGCAGGAGCGCCGACCCGGAGGGCGTGATGGCCTTTACCGAACAAAAAGCGCCGGCCTACTGCCTGAAGCAGGTAATCGAGTGGCAGTCCCGGCGGGACCACGCCGCGGCGGAAATGAAGCGCAGGCTGACGATGATGGGCTATCCCGCTTCCGTGGCGGACGAGGCCCTCCGGCAGCTGGAAAAGAGCGGAATCGTCAGCGACCTGCGCTGCTGCGAAAGCCTGGTCCGCCGCAAAAAGCGCGGCCGGGGCAGGGAGGCGCTGATGATGGAGATGCGCGCCCGCGGCGTGGACGGAGAGACCGCCCGCGCGGCCCTGGAGGAGGAGCTGGACCCGGAGGAGGAGGCGCGCAGCGCCTTCCGCCTGGCGCAAGCGCTTCTTGCCCGGGGCAAAGCCCCGGAAAGGGTGTTTCAGGCCCTGCGCCGCCGGGGCTACGTCCGCGCCGACGCGCTCCGTGCCCTTGACAGGGCGCGGGAGGAAGCGGCGGAGGAATGAAAGTCGCTTTTTTCGGAATCCGCGGCGGACGCGAAGCAATAAACGCCGTTCGGGACCCGCGGCGGATATGAAGCAAAAGTAACAAAAAACACGCGAAAAAGAAACACAAATCATGGAACGAAATGAAAGGGACATCCGTTAAATGAGTGCGGACAAAGACAGGAGAAAGGCTCCGATGGACGAGGAGCGTTTCAATGAGCTCTACCGCGCCTACGCGGGGGACGTGCTCCGTGTCAGCTGCTTTTACCTGGGCGACCGCCAGAAGGCCGAGGATGTGACGCAGGACGTTTTCGTCCGCCTCATCCGCTCCAACCCGGATCTGCTCCCCGGCAAGGAGAAAGCCTGGCTGCTTACGGTGGCCCTCAACCGATGCCGCGACCTGTGGCGGGAAAACTGGTTCCGCCGGGTGATTGTCGGGAGCGAGACGCTGGAAAGAAAGCGCGATCCCCACGATATGGACGAAGACATCGAAAAAAGGGAACTGAAGGAAGCCGTCAGGCGTCTGCCTCCGGCGTTCAGGGACGTGGTGCTGCTGCACTATTACCAGGGCATGGGCATCACGGAGATCGCCGGGATCCTCGGGGTTCCGGAAGGGACCGTCTCCAGCAGGCTTTCCCGGGCGAGGAAAAGGCTGGAGGAAGATCTAAAAGGGGAGTGAGGAATCTTGAAAAGCGTTGAAGACAGACTTCGCGAGCTGCCTGAAGACGCCGGGCTGAAAACGATCACGGCCGACGATAAGCTCCGGCGCAGGATCCTGGAGGCCGCGAAGGATAAAAAGGCCGGGCGCCGTGTGCCGGTAAGGTGGGTCGCGGCGGCTGCGGCGTGCGCGACGGCGGCGGCGGTCCTGGCGATTGCCCTTCCGCGGAACGTGCAGAAAGCCCCTCCGGCGATGCTCACCAGCCAGAGCGCGGGGGAAACGGCCACCCTTGCGGAGGCCGCGGCGGAGAGCGAGGAGGCCGCCATCCCCGAAGCGCGGAAAACCGCCGTGATGGACGTGCCCCAGGGCATGGTAACCATATCGAACGCCTCCGTTCCCGAATACCGCAGCATCTGGGCGCGGGGAAACGGTGCCAACTTCCCCCTGGTGGCGGCGCAGGGCAAATATTACCGCCTGCTCGCCTCCCCCACGGAGGTATCCCGCGGACTGCTGGGCGAAGAATTGGGGACGGTGGCCGAATATACCGCGGAGCCGGCGCTGTCGGGCACCGAAACGCTGTCCAATGTCTGCCCTGAGGGAACCGTGATTTACGCCGTCAAAGGTGCGAAGGGCCTGGCGGCGGCTGAGGTGGACGGCAGGATGCGCCTGTTTCAGCGGGTGTCCTATGCCGGACGGGGACCGGTGGGCAGCGAACGCCTGTCCGATACCCTCGGCGGCCGGGTGAGCGCCATGGAGCTCAGCGGCGTGGGCAGGCTCACCGGAAGCGCGGCGGAGAATATGTGGTCCTTCCTGTGCGACGGGGCGGTCTATATGAACGCGTCCTGCACCGAGACCGGCCAGAACCTGCTGGTCACCCTGGACAACGGCCTCACCTTCCAGATGGCGGTCAGCGGGGATTCCCTTTCCGCCTGCGGCTCCTGGGCCTGTCCCGGCTTCGCCGAGGCGTTTGCGAATGAGCAGTGACACGAAAAAACGGACCGGACGCGGAGCGTCATCATGCGGGGAGCGATCCCCGCTTTTTTCTTTTCAGCCTGTTTTGTCTCCTTAATGGCGATCGCCCGGTTAACGTCAATGAAAGACGCCGCGCCGCTCGTACCATCGGCCGGGCACCGACCGTAAATATCTGAATTACGGCTTTTCCATCCCCGCGGGTATACTGGATATGTAAATAAGCGGACAATGATACGGTCCGCGAAGTATCCGCGGCGGAGCGCTTAACGTCATTCCCGGACGCGCGGCGCTCCGATCGAAAAAAAGGAGGAAAAGACCATGAAAAAACAAATCTGCTTGATCCTTGCGGCGTTTCTTCTGACGATGAGCGCGCTGACGGCCTATGCGGACACCGGCGACAAGGCCGATACCGCGATCCGGATCGAACCCGGGGAACAGGTGTCCGGCAGCCTCGTGTCAAGCAACGACCATGACTATTATGTGTTTACGCTTCCGGCGGAAGGGTATATCCGGCTGAGCTTTTCGCATGAATACGTGGACAACGGCAACGTCTACTGGAAAACGGACATCCTGGACGGCAAGCTGCAGAAATACTGCACCTTTTCATGGGTGGGCGATTCCTTTGTGGAGCTGTATTCCGGGGCGATCGGCCTGGACGCCGGGACGTACTATATCCATGTTTACCCGTATTACCATTCCTCCGTCCCCTATACGCTCGGGAAGAAAGGCGCGGTCCCGGCGCCGTCTTTCCGGACGGCCGGACCGTCGGCAAAAAAATAACGATCGGGGACGCCTCGGCGTTCCTTTTTTCTTTACGGCGCGGGACGTTTATGGTATACTGAGTCTGGATATTTTTGATTTGTTTTCGTATACCGTCACTCTGCGGGAAGGGAATGGCGAAGGATATGGACTTTGTATCCGTGATCGAACATAAAAAACGCGGCCTGGAGCTGACAAACGAGGAAATCCGTGCCTTTGCGGCGGGCGCCGCGGACGGCAGCGTAAAGGATTACCAGCTGGCGGCGCTTTTGATGGCCATTCGGCTCAACGGTATGACGGACCGGGAGACCCGGGATTTGACCTTGGCCATGGCGGAGAGCGGCGACATGCTGGAGCCGGACGTGGGCGGCGTGCCGGTGGACAAGCATTCCACCGGCGGGGTGGGGGACACCACCACGCTGATCCTTGCGCCGCTGGTGGCCGCCTGCGGCGGCAAGGTGCTCAAGATGAGCGGCCGCGGCCTTGGCCACACCGGCGGGACCATCGACAAAATGGAATCCATTCCCGGCATGCGCGTGACCATGCCGGAGGAAGAATTCGTCCGCACCGTCCGGGAGATCGGATGCTGCGTGGTGGGGCAGAGCGCCCAGCTGGCGCCGGCGGACAAACGCCTGTATGCCCTCAGGGACGTGACGGCCACGGTGGATTCGGTGCCGCTGATCGCCTCGTCCATTCTCAGCAAGAAATTCGCCTCCGGGGCCAGGGCCATCGTGCTGGACGTCAAGACCGGCTCCGGAGCCCTGATGCCCACCGAGGAGGACAGCATCGCCCTGGCCGGCGCCATGGTGCGCATCGGCGCTCTCTCCGGAAGGAAAATCACCGCCGTGATCAGCGGCATGGAGGAGCCCCTGGGCAGCCATGTGGGCAATGCCCTGGAGGTAAAGGAAGCCATCGACGTTCTGAGCCGGCGCTGCCCGGAGAATCTGCCGCTGACACGGGTGGCCCTGTACCTGGGCGCCCATATGCTGACGCTTTCCGGCGTCGCGAAGGATATGGATTCCGCCCGCGCCATGCTGCTTGAAAAGCTGCGGGACGGGAGCGGGCTTGATAAGCTGCGGGAGATGATCGTCCGGCAGGGCGGCGACCCCCGGGTATGCGACGACACGTCGCTCCTTGGCACGGCGCCCGTGGTGCGGGAGGTCCTGTGCCCCGCGGACGCGTATCTTTGCGCCACCGACTGCACGCGCCTGGGCTACGCCGCCCAGCGCATGGGCGCGGGACGGGCCAGCAAGGAAGACGTTCTGGACCTTCGCGTGGGCTTTGTTATGAAAAAACGCATCGGCGACTTCTGCCGCCGGGGCGAAAGCCTCTGCGCCGTTCACGCCGCGGACGAGGCGTCCGCCCGCCGGGCGGAAGGGGAGATCCTGGAAGCGCTGACCTTCTCGCCCGAAAAGTGTCCCCCTTCCCGGCTCATCCGGGCCGTGGTGGACGAAAACGGCGTCCGGAAGATCGCCAAAGACGCGCTGATATAAAAACAATCGCCGCCCGCGCGGCGGATGTGACCTTGGAGGACAGCTATGCGGATCGATCTGACATGTCCGGTGGAGGTGTGGAGCGCCCATATCCCCACCGCGGATAATCCATTCTGCACGCTGCAGATGTACAACCTTTCCAAAAAGGATGTATCCAGTCTGCAGGTCGCCATCCTCGGCTACGACGGGGAGGGGGAGCAGATATCCAGGCATGCGGAGCGGGTGCTGACGCCCGAAGCGAAGGCGCAGCATGTGTTTGAATTGTCCGTTCGGGATGAGGACGACGCGTACGTCTCCGATCTGCGGATCATGGTGGAAAAGGTCTGGTTCGAGGATGATTCCGTCTGGCGCCGCGGCGTCAGCGAAATGACCGAGTACAAAAGGGAAAAGCCCCTGGAGGGCGAACAGCTGGAGGTCATGCAGGCCCTGGCCGGGCCTGACGCCACCTGTCTCCCCGCGGACCAGGGCAATGTATGGATATGCGTCTGCAGCCGCGTCAACGCGCCCGATGCGGACGCCTGTGTGCGCTGCGGCAGGGACAAGCACGACGTTTTCCTTAAGCTGAACAAGGCCGAGCTGGAAAAGGTCATCCTCCGCCGCCGGGGCGAGCAGGAGGAAAAGGAGCGGGCCGAAAGGGAAAAGGAACGTCTGGCCGAGGAGGAAAAGGCGGAGCTCCGCCGCAAAAAGAAACGCCGCGGCAGGATCATCCGGAACACCGTTATTTCCGTCGCCGCCCTCGCGGTGGCCTTTGTGCTGGTATGGTTCTTCGGCATTCCCTATTACCGCTATATGCGCGCCTCCCAGGCCCTGGAGAACGGCCAGTTCTCCGCCGCGCGGGAGCAGTTCGCCGCCCTGGGGGATTACAGCGACAGCGCCGAAATGGTGCTGGAATGCGATTACCGGGGCGCGATGAGCGGCCTGAAGTACGGCACCTATACCTCCCTGACCACCGCCCAGGAGACCTTCGAGGCCCTGGGGGATTACAGGGACAGCGCCGAGCGCGCCAGGGAAGCGGCCTACACCCGGGGCGAAAAATACTTCGCCGCCGGCAGGTGGGAGGAAGCCGTGGAGACATACGAACAGGTATCCGGCTATTCCGACGCCTCGGGCAAGCGCGTCCAGGCGCTCTACGCCTGGGCGGGCGAAATGTTCAGGGCCGGGGATTACGCCGCCGCCAGGGAAAAATACCTGCTGATTCCCACCTATATGGACGCGGCCTCCATGGCCCGGGAATGCCTGTACCAGCCGGCGCTGAAGCTGCTTGAAAGCGAGCCGGCGAAGGCCCTGGAGGCTTTCTCCGACCCGGAACTGGACGGCTATATGGACACGGACCTGCGCCGCCTGGAGGCCTGCTACCTGGTGGGCGAGGGGTATTTCGCCGTCGGCGATTACGATACCGCGGCCGAGTATTATTCCAGGGCGGGCGATTTCAGGAACGCCCGGACCATGCTGAAGCAGTGCCTCTACGACCCGGCCATGGAGGACATGGCCCGGGGAGATTACCTGGCCGCGACCGAAAAGCTGGAGCAGATCCTCACCTTCGACGACGCCAGGGCCCAGTGGGAGACCTGCGTTATGAACCTGGGGCAGCAGGCCATGGCCGCCGAGGACTACGAGGGCGCCATGGACTGGTTCAACCTGATCGCTTCCGACAACGTCCTGGCCTCCACCCTGCTCAACGAGTGCATCTACAGGGAGGCCCTGAGGGCGTATAACGACGGCGACCTGGACAAGGCGGAGCGGCTTTTCTCCGAGGTCCCCGGCTTCCAGGACGCGGACAGCTTCCGCTACGAAATCCTCTACGCCCGGGCCCGCGGATACATGGAAAACGAATCCTACGGGGAGGCCGAGCCCATTCTTGCGGAGCTGGGCACCTATGAAAACAGCGACAGGGACCTGCGTCTGGCCCGTTACCGCCTGGGAATCCTTGCGATGGAGGAGGAAAGGTACGGCGACGCCGTTATCCTCTTTGACCAGATCGGCGATTACGAGGACGCCCCGGACCAGCTGGACCACGCCCGCTATCTGATGGCGCTGGATTTGAAGAACGGCGGCGAATGGCAGAGGGCGGCGGATATCTTCGCCGTGATCCGGATGTACGCCGACAGCGACGACCAGTACATGGAATGCATGTACGAAATGGCCTCCGAGGCCCTCGCCGCCGGCGACAAGGCCCGGGCGGCGGAATGCCTTGCCCTGATCCCGGGCTACCGGGACGCCGACGAATTGTACCCCGCCACGGTGTATTCCGTCGCGACGGAAACGCGGGCCCGCGGGGAGTACGCCCTGGCCGCGGACTGGTTCTCCCGCGTCCCGGATTACGAGGACAGCGCCGCCCAGGCCAAGGAATGCGAGGATATGTACTATTCCCAGGCTTACGACCGGGCGGCCGAGGCCTACAAAAGCAAGGATTATCCCCTGGTGGTATCCATCCTGGAGGGGATGGACCTGACGGACCTGCCCGAGCGCTACAAATCCCTCGGAACCATCTTCCCCGAATCGGCCTATCAGGCGGCGGAAAAGCTCTATAAGGCTTCGCGGCCCTATGAGGCGCTGCGCTATTACCGCCTGATCCCGGAATACAAGGACGTTTCCAAGAAACTGAACCGCACGTGCTACGCCATCCTGGGCCTGTGGACCACCGAAAAGGACGGGAACATCGAATTCCGGGACGACGGCACCTGCACGGTCTTCGGCAAGGAAAGGTACTATTACGCCACCCAGTACGCCATATACATGGGCGAGGAGGACGACCCGGAAAAGATGACGTATGCCTACAACATCTTCAGCCGCAGCGGCACTTCCATGAAGCTGAAGGACATGAAGACCAACACATATTACCAGTTCACCCGCGCCGGAGAGGATGAACAATGACGGCTGCGGTTCCGAACGCAAGGGACCTCAGGGCCGCGGACGACGGACGCGTCGGGGTGCTGGACGGCGTCAGGGCCATCCTGATTTTCCTGGTGGGCAGCTTCCATATCTGGCAGCAGAGCTGGCTGACCCCCTACGTGGTCCTGTTCGGGAAGCACTACTGGTCCATGGATCCGCTTCTCAGGTCGGGCTATATCTGGGTGGACGGGATGATCCTGCTGTCCGGCTTCCTGCTGTTCCTGACCTACGGCGACCGCCCGATGGACGGGAAAGGCGCGCTGCGGTTTTATAAAAAGCGTTTCGCCCGGATCTATCCCTCCTATGCCCTGAACGTGCTGGTGTTCTTTTGCCTGAATCTTTCAAAGTATCCGGACATGAACCGGGCCCTGTGGGACCTGGCGGCGCACCTGACCTTTTCCCATACCTTCTGGCAGTTTACCTATTACGGCAGCCCCATCAACGGCGCTTTGTGGACGGTGGGCGTGGAGGTGCAGTTCTACCTTCTGTTCCCTCTGATACTGTACCTGTTCCGCAAAAAGCCCGGCTGGACCTTTGCGGTCATGTGCGCGGCCGCCTGGGCTTTCCGGGCGTGGGCGTCCACTCTCCGGGACTGCGGCATGTTCTTCAATCAGCTGCCGGCCTTTCTGGATGTCTATGCCCTGGGCATGGCCGGCGCCGGGGGATACCGTTTCCTGAGAGATAAACTGCGGGAGAGGGGCGGATATGAAAAAGCCTTTTTCCTTGTCTGCGCCGCGCTTGCCCTGATGCTGCTCTCCCGCCTGGTCCGGGATCAGGCCTCCCGCGGCTCTCAGGAGATGATCCGCCTGGGACAGATGTCCAACCGCCTGCCCCTGGCCGTGGCTCTGACAGTCCTGATGGTGTCCCTGGCGTTTACCTTCGGGGGCATCCGATGGCTGTTGTCAAACCGGGTCATGGCGTTCCTGGCGTCGGTCTCGTTCCAGTTTTACATGTATCATCAGGTGCTGGCCGTTTTTATGAAGCAGTGGAAATGGGTGCCCTCGGTGAACGAGAATCCCAACATGGCCGGGGAGTGGCCGTGGCAGCCCGTTTATACCGCGTTATGCTTCCTTGTTCCCCTGCTTTTGTCCGTGATCCTGACCTACGGATTCGAAAAACCCGTGGCACGGCTGATCCTGCGGCGCGGCAAAAACAGCGCCGGCGCCGGGAAAACCATGGACCCCCAAACGGAGTCACCCGCTGAAAAAGCGGATGAAAATAAAGGAGTTGATGCGACATGAATCAGGAGTACCTTCGCTGGCTGGAGAATGTGGACGATGAGGCCGTCAGGGCTGAGCTGGAAAGCGTCCGTGGGGACGACGCCCAGATCGAGGACCGCTTTTATTCCGAACTGACCTTCGGTACCGGCGGTCTGCGCGGCGTGATCGGTGCCGGCACCAACCGCATGAACATCTACACCGTGGGCCGCGCCACCCAGGGCTACGCGGTATACCTGAAGGAACGCTACGGCGAGGCCAGTGTCGCCATCAGCCACGACAACCGGAAGAACAGCGATGTGTTTGCCCGGGCGGCGGCGGCCATCATGGCCGGCAACGGCATCAAGGTGTATATGTACTCCGAACTGATGCCCACCCCCATGCTCTCCTGGGCTACCCGCGTCCACAAATGCCAGGGCGGCATCATGGTGACCGCCAGCCATAACCCCGCCATCTACAACGGCTACAAGGCCTACGGGCCCGACGGCTGCCAGCTGACCGACGACGACGCCCACGCCGTGGAAAAGGCCATTGCCGGCCAGGACTATTTTGACGGCATCAAAAAGGCGGACTTCGACGAGGCCCTCGCTTCCGGCATGATCAATTACATCGATCAGAAGGTCATCGACGACTTCCTGGCCATGGTCTCCAAGCTGGCCCCCGGCGACGATAAAGAGGCCGCCGCGCTGAAGGTCGTTTACACACCCCTCAACGGCACCGGCAGGATGCCCGTCACCAGGATCCTCGCCATGAACGGCTTTACCGACGTCACCGTCGTTCCCGAGCAGGAAATGCCCGATCCCGAGTTCACCACCTGCCGCTATCCCAACCCCGAATTCAAGGAAGCGCTGGAACTGGGCCTGAAGCTGATGGCCGAAAAGAAGGCCGACCTGCTGCTTGCCACCGACCCCGACTGCGACCGCGTGGGCACCGCCGTGTGGGACAACGGCAGCCAGCGGCTGATCACCGGCAACGAAATGGGCGTCCTGATGATGGATTACCTGTGCGCCAAGCGGAAGGCCGAGGGCACCATGCCCAAGGATCCCGTGGCCGTGAAGACCATCGTGACCACCGACATGGCCCGCCGCTGCGCCGAGTATTACGGCGTCGAGATGCGCGACGTGCTGACCGGCTTTAAGTACATCGGCGAACAGATCGCCCACCTGGAGGCCGAAGGCCATCCCGAGCGCTACATCATGGGCTTTGAGGAGAGCTACGGCTATCTCACCGGCACCGACGTGCGCGACAAGGACGCCGTCAACGCGTCTCTCGTCATCTGCCGCATGACCGCCCACTACAAGGCCCTGGGCATGACCCTGGCCGACGCCCTCCGGGACGCCGAAAAACGCTTCGGCGCTTTCCGCAACGCCCTGGAGAACCATGCCTTCGCCGGGCAGGAGGGCATGATCAAGATGAGCGGTATGATGACCGCCCTGCGTGAGAATCCCCCGATGGAGGTCATGGGCCTGAAGCTTAAGCGTCTGCAGGACTACCAGCTGAAGACCGATACCGACTTCGCCGCCGGCACGAAGACCGACATCACCCTGCCCACCAGCAATGTGCTGAAATTCTACTATGGCGACAAGGTGACCGCCGTGGTCCGTCCCTCCGGCACCGAACCCAAGCTGAAGATCTACCACGCCGTCCGCGGGGATTCCCCCGCCGAGGCGGAGGAGCTCCTCAAAAACTGGCAGGAGGCCTTCGGCAGGATCACCGAAAAGCTCAAAGCCTGACCCGGGGCCTCCGCGGCCCCGGGACCCCCGGCAGGGGATGAAATCCCCTGCACCCCATATCGGCGAACGGGCGGCTCCCGGAAAAGAGGGCCGTCCCGCCAGGGGCGGGGGACGGGGAGGACGGAGCCTGACCTGTTGCATCTCCGTCGGCGAACAGGTGGTCTCCGGAAATCGGGGCCGTCCCGCCTGAGGCGGAGGACGGGGAGGACGGAGACTGACCTGTTGCATCCCCGTCGGCGAACAGGCGGTCTCCGGAAATCGGGGCCGTCCCGCCTGAGGCGGAGGACGGGGACGACGGGGCCTGAACTGAGAATGAAAAAAGAGCCGGTGTCGGAGACATGCGCTCCGATGCCGGCTCCCGCTTTTTTTCAGATCAGCGCGGTGCTGAAATACCTTTCCGCCCGGTCCGGGAGGACGGTGGCGACGATTTTGTCTTTTCCGTATTTTTCGGCCATCTTTTTCGCAGCCCACACGTTGGCCCCGGAGGAGGTGCCCACCAACAGACCCTGCACCCGGGCCAGCTCCCGGGCGGTGTTGATGGCGTCCTCGTCCGACACCTCGACGATGTCGGTGATGATGGAGGTGTCCAGGATGTCCGGGATGAAGCCGTCGCCGATTCCCTGGATCTGGTGCAGGCCGGGCTCGTCCCCCAGCAGGGCCGAGACGTTCTTCGGCTCCACCGCGACGATCTTGCAGTCCGGGTTCTTTTCCAGCAGGTACTGCGCCACGCCCTGCAGCGTTCCGCCGCTGCCGACCCCGGAAACATAGATATCGATTCTGCGTCCCAGCTGCTCCGTCAGCTCCACGGCGGTGGTCCGGTAATGGGTCTCGGGATTGGCGGGATTTTTGAACTGCTGGGGAACGAAATACTCATCCGAGCTGCCCGCGATCTCCATCGCTTTGTCCACGGACCCGGCGATGCTCTTTTCCGGGTCCGTCAGCACCAGCTCCGCGCCCAGGGCGCGGATGATTTTTTTGCGCTCCTCGCTCATGTTTTCAGGCATCACGATGATTACGCGGTAGCCCTTCCTTACGCCGCACAGCGCGAGCCCGATGCCGGTATTGCCTGAGGTGGGCTCCACGATGGTCATTCCGGGCCGCAGTTTTCCGTCCTTTTCCGCCTGTTCGATCATGTTCAGGGCGATCCGGTCCTTGATGCTGCCCCCGGGATTCAAAAATTCGGCCTTGGCGAAGACCTTCAGCCCGGTGGTCTGCTCCAGGCTGATCAGCGGGGTGTTCCCGATCAGATCCAATACGTTGGTGTAAAACATGCTTCTTTTCCCCTTTCGGTTTTTACTCAATGGCGATAAAGACGAATTCGGGATGCCCGTCGGCAAAATCCGCGGCGGCGCTGCCGGGCGCGCCCCAGATTTCCAGCCCGGGGCAGCATCCGTCAAAGGCGGTTTCATCGATGGCGGCGACGCTGCCGGGGATATAGATCTGCGAAAGCGACGCGCAGTCCGCAAAGGCCCGGGGTCCGATGGCTTCAAGGCTTCCGGGACAGACCACGCATGCCGCGTTTGTTCCGGCGAAGGCTTCCTCCTCAAGACGCTCAAGCCCGCCGGGAAGCGTGAGGACGGACACGGGGGACCACAGGGCGTAAAGCGTCGTATCGCCCTCGAAGGCGCATACCTGCCCGGGAGCGAGATCCGCCGCCTGAGCACCGGCGTCGAAGGCCCAGCCGATGAAACGGTATCCCAGGCGCGACGGGGTCACGTCCGCAATAGCCGCCTCCTCGCCCCAGAGGAAGTCCTGCCGGTCCGGCGCGTTGATGCCGCCGCGGGCGTCGAAGGTCACCGCGCAGACCCGGTTCTTCCGAAGGTGGCCGGGCCAGGATGACGGCATCGACAGCTCCGAACAGACGGTCAGCGTGTCTGTTTTGACAAAATACGCCCCGCCGTAATACATGGAAAACTGCGCCGTGCGCAGGGCAAGCCGCCCGTCGGCCCCGAACTGGTATATCCTGCCGCCGAAGCGGCCGCTGTCCAGGGCGGAGGCATAGGGGACGGAGTCCACGATCTGGATGTAAAACGCGCAGCCGGAGGGAATGGGGGAGACGCCGTCGTCCTCGATGATGTTCCCGTTTGCGTCGGCGATGACATAATCCACGGCGCAGACGTAATGCGAGCCGTCCGGGAGCGCGGCGACGTAAACGATCCCGTCGCAGAAGCCCTTCCTGAGGGCCGTCCGGCCCAGGCCCAGCCTGTTGACCCGGGCCGTGATCCCCAGGGTGCGGGCGAAGGCGGTGTAGGCGTCATAGGATTTTCCCGTATGACGGCAATTCGGATAGTTGTGCCCGTAGGCGTTGGAGGGGGATTCGCAGCGGGAAAGCAGGTCCAAAAGCAGGTCGTCCCCCATGTGCCGGCCCAGCACCCATTCGATGGCGTGGGCATGGGCAAACAGGCAGCAGCCGCCCTGGGCCAGGCAGTTGGGCTTGCCGTACCAGTCGGACTTCCCCACGTGCCCGGTCACGTCGGTCCTGCCGCCCGTCAGCAGAAAGGGGGCGTGCCCGTAGCGGTAATCCTTGGGGCTGCCGGTGTCACTGTGCCCGCTTTCCAGGCCGTACTGTTCGTAGATGTCGATCCTCGCGCCGGCGTCGACGGCGGATGAAGCCGCCGCGGAAGGCAGCGCGGCCAGTACGATCAACAGGAACAGACAGCATACGGCTGACGCTTGGAAAATATGCCGTGATATTTTCCGCATCGAATCTCCCCGTCCGCGTCCGGAAGGATAAAGGGCTGCTTTCCGGGCCGGTCATTTGCTTCAATTCAGGCGTTTCCTTTCCGACGCGCGGATACGGAAACATAAATGTATGATACCATAAAAAGCAGGCGCCTGAAAGTTGCCGCACTGAAAAAACGCACTGAAAAAGCCGCCCCGCGGGGGGCGGCTTTTGCGGCGCCGGCGTCAGCCTTTCATGATTTTCATGACCGGCCGGTAGACCGGGACGGCGACCGCCAGGCAGATCAGGGTGTCCCACAGCATATAATTGCCGTTGTACAGGACGCTGGTCCAGAGCTTGACCATGAAGGACCAGGACGCGGACTCGCCCTCTCCGTACCAGAAAATGCCGGCGAAGGTATGGCAGACGAAACGTCCGAAAGCCGCGACGAAGATCGAGATGAAAAGAAGCCAGTCTTTCTTTTTGGCCGCAAAGGGCTTATAAAGCCCGGCCAGCCCCAGCATGGCGAAGGCGATCGGGTAGTCCAGGAGCATCTGGGCCCAGTGGACAACCTCCGGCCCCTGGATATACTGCAGCATTCCGTAGACCACGCCGGTGATCATTCCGGGGCCGACGCCGTATACGGCCGAAAACAGCATCATCGGCAGCATGCTGGCCAGGGTGACCGAACCGCCGTTGCCCATCCTTGCCAGACGGATAAAGGAAAGCACAAAGGACAGCGAAATGGCAATGGCGCCGTTGGTCAGCATCCGGACGGTCCACTTTTTCTTTTTATTGGTGAGGATGACGACAAGCATGACAACGGCGAACAGCACGACCACGCCGAGCGCGATCCATCCGTTCTGTCCTACCTTGTTGAAGCGCGGCTCAAGCTTGAAGGAAATGTAAGGATCCTTCGCCTCTTCAGCGTACGCGCGGGAGATAAACAGATCAGCCAGGTTCATTTCAATCCCTCTCTTTCCGCCGCTGAAAGCATGGATGTGAGAAAACAAAAAACCCGCACTTGCGTGCGGGAAGCGTGCGGCTTGCGCCACAGCCGCTTCCCTCCGGTAGGATGACCTACATCAGGTTCCAAGGGTGAACTTCTCAGCCGCGCATACCGCAGCGCCCCCAGCGGACGTATGCAATTGTATCACAAGGGCCTTTCCCGGTCAACAGTTTTTATCCCGGCCGTCTCGGACAGACTGTCTTTGCCACGGGTCCGGAAGGCCCGCGCTTTTTGCGGTGTTCATGCGTCCCGCGGCCGGACCTTGACCAGCAGCAGCCTTCCGTCCCGGACATTTACTTCCGCGGTCTTGCCGGGCAGCACCTCGTTGCTGATGCCGTACTGGTATTCGGGGGTGATCTCCCCGTTCTCCAGGGGGTATTTTGCCCCGCGGATCGTGATCCCGCGGGCGGGACCCGCGACGCTCATCAGGGAAAAGAAGGCGTATTCGCCCCCGATGCGGACCGGTTCCCGGGACACGATCTCCATGTCGGAAAGGTCGTCCGCGATGCGGGCCGTTTTGCCCAGGGATTCCAGGTAAAGCAGGATGGAGACGTTCCCGAGGGTATGGTCCAGCCTCCCGCCGGTGACGCCGAGGAGCAGGAATTCATTAAATCCCCTTTTTACGCCCTCCTTCGCGGCATAGTACGTGTCGGTGTCGTCCTTTTCGCGGGGCAGGACGATGGTCTCGACGGGAAGGCGCGGGTTTTCGGCGGAGTCGAAATCCCCGACGATCAGGTCGGGGGCCGCGCCAAGGGCGTCCCTGTGCCTGAGGCCGCCGTCGCAGTAAACCACGAAATCGTCCTCCCTCAGCAGCTTCCGGAGGAAGGAGGCCCCGCGGATATCGGCTCCTCCCACGATCACGCAGCGTTTTTGCCCTTGCTCCGCGTCGCGGGCGAAGGCCAGAAAGGCCTCCGTATGCGCATAGTCGGGGATATACACGTCGGCAAGGCGGCGTATTTCCTCCTGGTTCCTTTCGCTGGGATCGTACACCGCCGCCACCGGGAAACCGTCCGCCCTGGCCGTCCTGACGGCATGGAGCGCGTCCTCAAAAACGACGGCGCTTTGGCGGTCGGCGCCGAAATGCGCCGCCGCGGCGCGGAAGATGTCGGGCCTGTCCTTGCCGGCGCCCACCTCGGAGCAGGTGAAGACCGCGTCGAAATACCGGTCCAGGCCGCAGCGCTTCAGCGCGGCCTCCACCTGGTAGCGGTCGGTGGCCGTGGCCACGCACATCCCTACGCCGCTTTTCCGCAGTTCCTCCAGGAAGGCGGCGGCACCGGGCTTGGGAAGGACGTCGTAAAAATAATGCTTTTCGACGGTGCGGTTGATGCCCTCCGCGATCTCCTCCTCGGAGAAGGGGAGGGCGTATTCCCTTTTGAAATAGGCGGCGCACTGGGCAAGGCTCATTGTCCGCATGTCCTCGCGCACATTGGGCCCCGGCTCCTTCCCCAGGGAACGGAGGTAATCCTCCCCGGCGCTGTCCCATACGTACATGGAATCGAACAGCGTCCCGTCAAAATCGAATATGGCGCATTTGATCTTCATGGATTTTTCTTTTCCAGGCGCTTCAGGTACCGGAAGGACATGGGCCACACCCCCGCGCCGAACAGGCAGAGGATGAAATAGCGGACCCCGTCCGCGGCGGGATGCCCGCCGAAGAGGGAATTGAGGGGCTTCTTCAGCACCACCCGCAAAAGGAAGACCAGCCCGGCGCCCAGGACGCATTTGAGCGCCTGGACATACCAGACGGCTTTCGTATCATAGCGGATAAAACGTTCGTCGATTTCGAAGGCCAGAAAGACGCCCAGGGATCCGCCCAGCAGGAGCCAGGCGTTTTTGACGGCCTCGTTCAGGTTGTCCGGGTCCACGTCTTCGCCGAAGGAGCACAG
Source organism: uncultured Eubacteriales bacterium (assembly GCA_902789365.1). Classification (GTDB taxonomy): domain Bacteria; phylum Bacillota; class Clostridia; order Christensenellales; family Aristaeellaceae; genus RUG756. The sequence goes on along the minus strand of CADANQ010000024.1, from coordinate 10,718 downwards.
GCTCATATACAGCGTGAAAGCGGCGGACAGGACAAGGCCGATGAGCAGCGCCGCGCGGATCCGGGCCGGGGACGCGTCTGTGAAGAAGCGCCGCAGAAGGAAGGCCAGGACGAGTGATATCAGGCAGCCCACGATTACGTCCCACGGGGTATGGACGCCCAGGTACATCCGGGAAAACAGCACCAGCGCGATCAGCGCGGCGCAGGCGATGACCGCAGCGCGCTTTTTGTACCACAGGGCCAGGCAGCCGAAAACGGCGGCCGCGCTCTGACTGTGGCCGGAGGGAAAGGAATAGCCTCCGGCGCCTTCGCGGGCGGCTTCCACGATGGTGAAGCTCTCCTTTATGACCCACGGGCGGGGTACCCGGCAGAGAATCTTGAGCCACTGGCTTAAAACGGTGCCGGTGATGCCCACCGACAGCATGTACCGGCCCAGTCCCTTGTTTACGCACCACAGGATGAGAAGCCCGAAAACAATCAGGAAGGCTTCTCCGCCCAGCTCGGTGATCCACAGGACAATCCGGTCGAGAAAGGGGACGCGCATCTTTTCCAGCGCTTCAAGGACAGCCATGGAGCCACTCCCTTCTGTACGATATCTCGCATGATTTTATCATGAGGTCTTTTGGCGTGTCAATGTTCCCGGCCGCCCTTGACACCGTTTGGGGGCGATGCTAAGATGAACCCGGAACGCCCCGAAAGAGGCGCGGAAAATCATAAGGAAACGGGAAGGAATCCATGGAACATCATTTTTTTGCATATATCTGCCGCATGCGCTTCATCCGTCGCTGGGGGCTGATGCGCAACACCCTGCCGGAAAACGACATGGAGCATTCGATGCAGTGCGCCCTGTTTGCCCACGCCATCGCGGTCATCGGGGTGGAAAGGTACAACCGCAGCTATTCGCCGGAAAGGATCATGACCCTGGCGGCGTACCATGACGCGGCCGAGGTCATCACCGGCGACCTGCCCACGCCCATCAAGCACAACAACAAGGCCATCACATCGGAATACGGCAAGCTGGAGGAGATCGCCGCCGAACGGCTGATGGGCATGCTGCCCAGCGACCTCAGGAAGGCTTACGAGCCGCTGATCCGTCCGGACGAAAGCAGCGACGAATGGCGCATCGTCAAGGCCGCGGACAAGCTGTGCGCCTATGTGAAATGCCTGGAGGAAAAAAAGGCCGGCAACCTGGAATTCGAGATGGCCCGCAAAACCACCAAGAAAACCCTGGACCGCATCGATTTGAGCGAGGTGCAGGATTTCCTGCAGGAATTCGTCCCGGGATTCTCCCTGACGCTGGACGAAATCAGCGAGGATTGACAAAGAAGCCCACCCGGCCCGTGCGCGGCGGATAAATAGTCCTTGCCTGCCGGGCTTTTTTTGCATATAATAATAGAATCCCGTACTGTGCATCGGGACACTGTTTGCCGCCCTTTGGGGGCGGAAACGGAAGCAAAACGGCGGCGAGGAAGTTCTTTCCGGCGTCAGCGGCCCCGCGTCATAACGGACCGCCATTCCCGGATTCGATTTTATATCAGGAGTACACGCATGCAGCAGGATCCCAACTACAGGGGCTATGATCCGGACGACGGGGAATGGAGCGAGCAGCTTAACGGCGGCGATCCGTTTTACGGCGTGGACCAGTGGACCCAGGTGGGCAGCCGGGGAGGGGATCCCCGGACAGGAGCGAACGGCCCCGCCGGGGGCGTTCCGCCTGCCTTTCAGGCGCCGCCCCAGCCCCCGCAGCCGCAGCGGAACGAGGGCGACCGGGGGCAGGCCAAGGGAAAAGGCGGCGTAAGGCATCTGTTTGCGCATAATCGCGGCGACAGCAGCCGTCCGGAGGGCGGATATTTCGGCGGAGGCAAAAAAAAGGCCGCCGCTCCCCAGCCCCAGGCCGGCGGCTATCCTCCTCAAAACGGCGCATACGCGCCGCAGAATGGCGGTTATCCTCCGCAGAACGGCGCGTATGCGCCGCAGAATGGCGTTTATCCTCCTCAAAACGGCGCATACGCGCCGCAGAATGGCGTTTATCCTCCTCAAAACGGCGCATACGCGCCGCAGAATGGCGGTTATCCTCCGCAGAACGGCGCATACGCGCCGCAGAATGGCGGTTATCCTCCACAAAGCGGTGCATATATGCCGCAGAACAGCGCTTATCCTCCACAATCCGGCGCTTACGCGCCGCAGGGCAATGCTTATCCGCCCCTGAACGGTTCTGCGCCCCCCCAGGGGCCTTATACCCCGGACTGGGGAAAAACGGAGAATAACGCTCCGGGAGGGGAGAAGCCGGAGGACGACGCTCCGGAAGAGGAACAAGGCCGGGGCTATCATCCTCCGGCCCCGCCGGAGGGGCCGCGGGCCGTGCCGTCCACCGGCGTTCAGGGCCGCAGGGGCCCCCGCAGGGGCGTGTATGTGATCATAGCCGTCCTGGCCCTGGCAATCTGCGCCGGCGGGGTATGGCTGATGCTCCGTCCCGGGGGCAAGCAATACGCCTATGTCAAGCGCAGCACCCTGTCCACCAGCTATTCCGGGGACGCGCTGATCGTGCGGAACGAAACGGTCTACACCCAGGAGGGCGTATCCCGCATCGAATACATTGCCGAGGAAGGCGCCATGGTGGAGCGGGCCGCGAACGTATGCGTGGTTTATAACAGCGGCTTTTCGGACAAGGAGCTCACCACCCTGGAAAACTACCGGAAAAAGATCAAGGAATACCACCGGACGCTTCTTTCCAACTCAACCACCAAAGACGTACAGCTGGACCGGCTGGAGGGCAACGTGCTGGCCTTGGGCATGGAAATCCAGATGATGATCCAGGAAGACCGGGGGAGCCTTGTGGCCCAGGAAGGGCTGCTTACCGAGGCCATGCAGGCGCGGCAATTGTACCTGAAGCAGAAATATCCCGACGACCAGAAGCTGGCGCGCCTGTACGACGACGAAAACACCCAGCTCCAGCGCATATCGTCCTGGACCAAGCAATACGCCGCCAACGCCCAGGGAATCGTTTCCTTCTATACGGATGGGTACGAAAACATCCTGAACCTGAACAATTACGCCAGCTATTCCCCCACGGACGTCCGCAGGATGTTCAACGGGAACATTCCCCCGGACCCCGCCATGACCAAGAACACCGTGGCGGTGTACCGCCTGGTACGCCAGGGAAACTGGGTGGTGCTGCTTCTGTGCCGGGACAGGGACTGGGTGCCGGTGGAGAAAAACACCTACAAGCTTTTGATTGAGGGGTTCGATTCCACGGTTGTGGACGCAAAGCTGGAATCCTTTACCCGCTCCGGCGGGGAACTGCTGCTCAGGCTGAGCGTGGCCGGGGACATCAACGTCGGCAACATCCTGTACGTCAGGACGTGCACGGTGATGATCGGCGAATCGGTGGACAGCCTGACCGTGCCCTCCGCGGCGCTGTACACCCGGCAGGGCAGGACCGGCGTGGTCATGGCCACCGAAGCCGGCGAGTTCTGGACGGCGGTGACCGTGGTGGCCAACGACGGGACCATGGCCCACATTATTCCCGAAAACCCCGGAGTGCTCTACGAAGGGATCCCCGTACTTTTATTCTGACGGAGGCGCTGGTATGGCGGAGCTTGAAGAGAATGTAAGGCATGTGAAAGAGGTACTGGAAAGGGAAAGCATTCGTTTCGGCCGCCCCCCGAAGCTGATCGCCGTGACCAAGTACGTTCCGGCCGAGACCATCCTGAAACTGAAGGAACTGGGAATCACCGACATCGGCGAAAACCGGGTGCAGGTCCTCAGGGAAAAGCTGCCGGTGATCGGCGGAAAATTTTCGGTGCATCTGATCGGAAGGTTGCAAACAAACAAAGTTAAATATATAATGAAGGATGTGTGCATGATCCATTCGGTTGACCGGATGGACCTGTGCCGGGAAATCCACCGTCAGGCGGTGATGAACGGCCTCAGGATGGACGTCCTGGTGGAAGTGAACATTGCCGGCGAGGAACAGAAGGGCGGCGTCACCGAGGAAGAGCTGCCCGGATTGATCAGGGAAGCGTCCGCCCTGGAGGGGATCCGGCTGAAGGGCCTGATGACCATGATGCCTAAGGATGCCCCGCGGGATTTTATTTTTGAACGATTCACCCATATGCGCGAGCTTCTGGAGAGGTGCGGGGAAACTTTCCCGGGACAGGAAATGACGGAGCTTTCCATGGGCATGAGTCAGGATTATGACCTGGCGGCCCGCGCCGGCGCAACGATGGTGCGGGTGGGAAGCGCGCTGTGGGCATGATAAGCCCCGAAATTATCAATAGGATTGGGAGGCTGCCTGTATGGCCCTGAGTGATTCTATCCTGCGCATGAAGGACAAGGTGACCGGCGCAGTACAAAATTTCTTCTATCCCCGGGACGAATATCCCCGTGACGACCGCACCGCGGGCAGGTCCAGGGAAGGCAGGCGGTTCAGGCATAACTTCAGCGCCCCCGCGAGGAACGAGGATCAGTACGCCGAGGAGGACGATTCCCGTTCCCAGGGCGCGTGGAGCGCGCCGCAGGTGAGCGAAAGCAGTCCGTTCCAGAACACCAATCCCTACACCGCGCCGGCCCAGGGCCCTTATCAGCAGCAGGCCTCCTATCAGGCGCAGCCCCAGGGACAATTCCAGCAGCCCCAGAGCTACCAGCAGCCCCAGGGGCAATACCAGCCGCAAGCCCAGAATCCCTACCAGCAGCCCCAGAACACCTATCAGCAGCAGGGACGGGAAAACGGCAATATCCTGTATTTCCCCAACGCCCCGCAGGGACAGGCCCGGGAAGCCACCATCCGCGTGGTTACGGCCCGCGGCATCGCCGACTGTTACGGGGCCATCACCCAGCTGCGCCTGGGCGACGCCGTGATCCTGGTGATGGACGGCATCAACGACCCGGCGGAGATGCGCCACTATGTGGATATGCTGTCGGGCGCCTGCTACAGCCTGCGGGCAACCATTACCAAGCTTTCCCACCACGGGGCGTACCTGGTCTGCCCCCAGCAGGTGCGGGTCTATGTGGACGCGGCCACCAACAGGCTGAATTCCGGCGCGCGGCAAAGCCAGCGTCCGCTGCAGAATCCCTACGGCCAGGTGAGGTACGCGGATCCCTACGCCCGGCAGGATCAGGCCCCGGCGGATCCCTATGCCCGGCAGGCCGCCGCCCAGCCCGTAAACCAGAACGGCAGGGATTATTACGGGCGCACGGCCATGCCGGACGCCCAGGGCACAGCGGATCATCTGCAGCCCTACGCCAACGGCTATATGCCCGATTTCCCGGCGGACGAGGCCAGGGCCCAGTAAGCCGGAAGACGCCGGGAGGATAACGTAAAAAAAACGGCGGATGAGGAGAGCGCGCGGGGAGAACGCCCCGGCCGCGCCGGACGCCGGCAGGATAAGGTTAAAAGAAATGGAGGGAGCGCAGGATGAGCATTACCGTAAAGATGATCGAGGATAAGGAATTCAAGAGAGTGATCAGGGGGTACGACCCGGTCGAGGTGGATGAGTTCCTGGACGCCATCTGCGATGAAATGCAGGCAATGCAGGACGAGATCGGCTCGCTTCAGTCCAAACTGCGCGCCGCCGCTTCCGCGGGCGCTACCGTTCCCTTCGGCGGCGTGCCCGCTCCCGGGCATGCCGTGCCGCGTCCCGCGCCGGCCCCCGCTCCCGCCCCGGAACCCGTTCCCGCTCCGGCTCCCGCTCCCGCGCCGGCCCCGGTCCAGAAGGATTCCAGCGAGGCCGCCAAGAAGCTGCTGGCCAGCGCGCAGCAGGTGTACGACCAGATGGTGGCCGACGCCCGCAAGGAAGCCGACGAGATTGTGGCAGGCGCCCGCGCCAAGGCCGGGAACGCGGTCGCGGACCTCAAGGCGGAAAAGGAACGCATCGAAAGCGAAATCGGCATCCTCAAATCCGCGGCGAAAGATTACCGCAGCCGTTTCCTGCGCCTTGTTGAGGATCAGACGCACGTAATCAATTCCGAGTCCGAGCTGTTCAAGGACGACTGAACCGTTCCGGTTCCGGGAGGCTGTTTGGCCTCCCTGTTTTTTATTTTTGTATACGCGGAAAGGGGCGGAGCGATGCTTTTCGGATGTATTGAAGGCGGCGGCACCAAAATGGTGCTGGCGGTGATGGACGGGGAACGCCGCGTTGTGAAGCGTGAGACGGTCCCGACGGGCTTCCCGGGGGAAACCCTTCCGGTAATGCTGGATTTCTTCCGCGGGGAGGGAATATCGGCGCTGGGCATCGCGTTTTTCGGCCCCCTGGGGCTGGACCCCAAACGGGATGACTTTGGGCATGTGCTGGTGACGCCCAAGCCGGGCTGGGAAGGCGCGGACGTGCTGGGCTTTTTCCGCCGCGGTCTTTCGGTGCCCTGCGGGATTGATACCGACGTGAACGCCGCGGCCCTGGGCGAAGCCCTTTACGGCGCGTCCCGGGGCGCCGGTGTGTCGGTGTACGTGACGGTGGGCACCGGTATCGGCGGCGGCGTGACGGTGGACGGGAAGGCGCTGCACGGCGGGGCCCACCCGGAATGGGGCCATATCCCCCTCCGGGTCTGTCCGGAGGACCCGATGCCCCGGGGCGTCTGTCCCTTCCACCGGGGCTGCCTGGAGGGCCTGGCGTCGGGCCCGGCCATCGAAAAGCGCTGGGGCCTTCCGGCCGCGGCGCTGCCCGGGGACCATATCGCCTGGAAGCTGGAAAGCGATTACCTGGCCCAGATGTGCGTCCACGCGCTGATGCTCCTGTCGGCCCAGAGGATCGTGCTGGGCGGCGGCGTTATGCACCGGGAGGAGCTGCTGCCCATGGTCCGGGAGCGGACGAGGGAATACCTGGGGGGCTATCTCCATTCGGAAAACGCCCTGGACCTGGAAAAGACCATCGTGCGGCCGGAGCTCTTCCCCCTCAGCGGCCTTTACGGCGCGTATATCCTGGCAAAGAACGCGTTGGAGGAAACGGTAAATTGAAATACCTGAAGCCCTATATCAGAAAATTCGCCATGGAAAGCGTTCTGGCGCCGCTGTTTAAGATGCTGGAGGCGTTTTTCGACCTGCTGGTGCCCATGGTGGTTGCGCGGATCATCGACAAGGGGATCCCCTCGGGCGACGGCGGATATATCCTCGGCCAGTGCCTGATCCTGGTGGGAATGGCGGTGCTGGGGCTGCTCTGCTCCTTCACCGCTCAGTATTTCGCGGCTCGCGCCGCGGTGGGAACCGCCGCCGGCCTGCGGCGTGACCTGTACGCCCGGGTGAACGGGATGTCCTGCTCCGTGCTGGACACGGTGGGCACCTCCACGCTGATCACCCGCCTCACCAGCGACATCAACCTGGTGCAGAACGGAGTGAATATGTTCCTGCGCCTGTTCCTCAGGTCCCCGTTCATCGTCGTCGGCGCGGTGGTCATGGCGCTGAGGATCGACAGCTCCGTCGGGCTGGTGTTCATCGCCGGGGTGGCGGTGCTGTCCGGCATCGTCGGCACGGTGATGATGAAAACGGCCCCGATGTACCGGAATATCCAGGGCGGTCTGGACAGCGTGACCCGTGACGCCCGGGAGAACCTGACCGGCGTGCGGGTGGTCCGCGCCTTCGGGCGGGAGGAAGCGGAAAAGGACGCCTTTTCCCGGGACAACACCGCGCTTTTCAAGGCCCAGAACCTGGCCGGCAGGGTGTCGGCCCTGATGAACCCGCTGACCTACGCGGTGGTCAACCTGTGCATCATTGCCATCCTGTACATGGGCGCGGGCAAGGTGGACGCCGGCGTCATGGCCAGCGGCAGCGTGGTGGCCCTGGTGAACTATATGAGCCAGATCCTGGTGGAGCTGGTGAAGCTCGCCAACCTGATCGTCCTGATCTCCAGGGCCTGGGCGGGCCTGGGGCGCGTCAGCCAGGTGATGGACATCGATATCACCGTCCCGATGACCCCCGCGGGGCCCGCGCGGGAAGGCGAGGCGGTGTCCTTTGAGGACGTCTCCGTCAATTACGGCGGGGCGGACAACAGCCTGGAGGGCATTACCTTTACGGTCCGCCGGGGCGAGACCGTCGGCGTCATCGGCTCCACCGGCTCCGGCAAGACCACCCTGGTGAACCTGATCCCCCGGTTGTATGACGCCTCCGGCGGTACGGTGCGCCTGTTCGGCCGGGACGTTACGTCCATCCCGACGGAGGAGCTCCGCCGCACGGTGGCCGTGGTGCCGCAAAAGAGCCAGCTGTTCCGGGGCACGGTCCGCTCCAATCTTCGGTGGGGCCGGGAGGACGCCGGCGACGAGGAGATGTGGCAGGCCCTCAGGGACGCCCAGGCGGAGGAATTTGTGCTTCAGAAGGGCGAGGGCCTGGACGCGCCGGTGGAGCAGGGCGGGCGGAACCTGTCCGGCGGACAGCGCCAGCGGCTGACCATCGCCCGCGCGCTGCTTGCCGGCGCGAAGGTCCTGATCCTTGATGACGCCTCGTCGGCCCTGGACTATGCCACCGACCTGAAGCTGCGCCGGGCCCTGGCAAAGCTGAAGGACACCACGGTGTTCCTTGTCAGCCAGCGCACCGGCAGTCTTCGGGACGCCGACCGCATCCTGGTACTGGACGACGGGAAGCTGGTGGGCCAGGGGAAACACGAAACGCTGCTTGAAACCTGCCCCGTGTACCGTCAGATCCACGAAAGCCAGTACAGGCGGGGAGAAGACGAAAATAAGAGTTGAGAGTTGAGAGTTGAGAGTCGGATTGGCCGGCTATGAAGACCGAACGGACGGAGACGGCGGAGTGAACAAGGTTAAGGAGAAAGATCCTGTGGGCGGGAAAGTAAACGGGGTTAAAGGAAAAACGAAAAAGGGGAAAAAGGTGGACAGGGGAACGCTGAAGCGCCTGGCCGCCTTTGTGCGCCCTTATCTTGGCAATGTCATCCTCAGCTTGGCCTGCGCGGCGGTCACATCGGCGGCGGCGCTGCTGATCCCCTTCTTTTCGGGGCGGGCCATCGACGGCATGCTGGGACAGGGAAACGTGGATATGGGCCGGGTGGGCACGGCGCTGCTTTTGATCGGCTTTTGTTTTGCCCTGTCTTCGGCGGCCCAGCAGGCCATGGCCATGACCAACAACCGGGTCACCTATTCGGTGTCCAGGGACCTGAGGGAAAGGATCATGGACAAATTCCAGCGCCTGCCCCTGTCCTACCTGGACACCCATCCCTCCGGCGACCTGGTCAGCCGCCTGATATCGGATGTGGACGCCCTGGCCGACGGACTTCTGATGGGCTTCACCCAGCTGTTTACCGGCGTCATCACCATCGCGGGCACCCTGGGCATCATGCTGACCATGGACCTGCGCATCGCTTTGGCGGTGGTGGTGCTCACGCCCCTGGGATTGTTTGTCGCCGGCTTCATCGCGTCCCGTACCCACCGCTATTTTACGGCCCAGGCCGAGGTGCGGGGACGCGAAACGGCCCTGATCAACGAAATGATCGAGGGCGAAAAGGTGGTCCGCGTTTTCGGGCACGAGGAAAAGGCCATGGCCGAGTTCGACGAGGTCAACGAGGAACTGAGGCAGGTGAGCCTGAAGGCCACCTTCTTCTCCTCCCTGACCAACCCGTCCACGCGCCTTGTGAACAACACGGTGTACGCGGCGGTGGCGTTCCTGTCGGCCATGCTTTGCGTGGACGGAAGCATCACCGTGGGCGCGATGAGCGTTTTTCTGAGCTACGCCAGCCAGTACGCCAAGCCCTTCAACGAGATCAGCGGCGTGGTGACGGAGCTTGAAAACGCCCTGGCCTGCGCTGCCCGGGTGTTCGCCCTGCTGGACGAGGAGGACCAAAAAGCGGAGGACGCCGACGCGGTATCCTTTGAGGCCGGGGGCACGGTGGAAATCGAAAACGTCGATTTTGCCTACGACCCGAAAAAGCCCCTGATCACCGGCTTCAGCCTGCGGGTGGACAGGGGAAAGCGCATCGCCCTGGTGGGCCCCACCGGCTGCGGAAAGACCACGCTGATCAATCTGCTGATGCGCTTTTACGACGTGGACCGGGGCGCCATCCGGGTGGACGGCACGGATATCCGCCATATGACGCGCAGGTCCCTGAGACATAATTACGGCATGGTGCTGCAGGAAACCTGGCTCAAGACCGGCACCGTGCGGGAAAACATCGCCTACGGCCGGCCCGACGCCTCCATGGACGAGGTGGTGGCCGCGGCAAAAGCCGCCCACTGCCATTCCTTCATCCGCCGGCTGCCCCAGGGCTATGACACGGTGCTGGGGGAGAACGGGGGCAGCCTGTCCCAGGGGCAGAAGCAGCTTTTGTGCATCGCCCGGGTGATGCTTTCCACCCCGCCCATGCTGATCCTGGACGAGGCCACATCCTCCATCGATACCCGCACCGAGATCCTGATCCAGGAGGCCTTCGCCAGGCTGATGAAGGGCCGCACCAGCTTTATCGTGGCCCACCGCCTGTCCACCATCCGCGACGCCGACAGCATCCTGGTGATGCGGGACGGGCATATCGTGGAGCAGGGCGACCATGAGACGCTGCTCGCAAAGGGCGGCGCTTACGCCGAACTGTATCAAAGCCAGTTTTCCGGCGTCAGGACATGACCGCGGATCGATTTCAGCACGGGAATGCGGACTGATCGGTACCGCCGGATCCGGTTGAAATCGAGCCCGTATCTGTTCAGTCCTGCGGACAGTTTAGATACCGCGGGGGGTACCCGTACCCCCCGCGAACCCCCCGGGCGAAGAACGGAGTCCGGGGAAGGGAAACC
>CADANQ010000023.1 GCA_902789365.1 uncultured Eubacteriales bacterium | reverse complement strand
CAGGATCGGTGAGGGGTTCGTACCCGGCCGGCGGTGCCGCTTGGACGCAGGAAACCGGCGCCGCCGGCGGGTTGGGGACTCGGGGAAGGGGTTTCCCTTTCCCGGACTCCGTTCTTCGCCCGGGGGGCTCGCGGGGGGTACGGGTACCCCCCGCGGTATCTGTTCTGTCCGTAGGACTGAACAGATACCATAAAATCATTATTCCGCGGCATATGTCATTTGTTGCTTTTCGCTGTATCCCCTTGAAAAAACACTTCAAAAGTTGTACATTTAAATGGTATAATCTGTTGAAAAGCGGCTCCCTTTCCGGGAGTCCGACGTCGGAGGAACGCTCATGAATTTTGTATTTATTTCTCCCAATTTTCCCTCGGATTACTGCCGTTTCTGCGTATGCCTGAAGCGCAACGGCGTCAACGTGCTGGGCATCGGGGACGAAAGCTACGACTCGCTCCGGCCCGAACTGAAGGAAGCGCTGACCGAATACTACAAGGTGGACAGCTTCTTCGACCGTGATCAGTTGGTCCGCGCCATGGGATACCTTACCTTCCGCTACGGCAAAATCGACTGGGTGGAGAGCAACAACGAATACTGGATGGAAACCGACGCGTACCTGCGCACCCAGTTCAACATCACCACCGGCCTCAAGAGCGGCGACATCTCCCGCTACCGCTCCAAATCCGAAATGAAGAAATACTACGCCCTGGCGGGAGTGCCCACCGCCCGCTGGATCCTGTGCGAGGACCGGGAGGCCTGCGCCGCTTTCATCCGCAGCGTCGGTTATCCGGTGGTGGTCAAGCCCGACCGGGGCGTCGGCGCCGCGGCCACATGGAAGCTGAAGAACGACGCCGAATTCGCCGATTTTTTCGATCATCTTCCTCGAATCCCCTATATCATGGAGGAATTCGTCAAGGGCGAGGTTACCACCTTTGACGGCGTATGCGACAGCGAGAGCAATGTGCTTTTCGCCGCCAGCCACACCACGGTCAACTCCATCATGGACATGGTCAACGAAGGCGTCCCGGTCTTCTATTATGTCCACAAGCAGGTGGCGCCCGACGTCCGGTCCGCGGGCGAAAGGGTCCTGAAGGCTTTCGACGTCAAAAGCCGCTTTTTCCACCTGGAGTTTTTCCGCCTGACCGCCGACAGGGAAGGCCTCGGCAAAAAGGGCGATGTGATCGGCCTGGAGGTCAACATGCGGCCGGCCGGCGGGTTCACCCCGGACATGCTGAACTTCTCCCAGTCCGCCGACTGCTACCAGATCTGGGCGGACATGGTTGCCTTTGACGGCGCCGTCCACGATTATCCGGGCAAGCATTATTACTGCGTCTGCTGCGGGCGCAGGGACGAGGTGAACTACACCTGCTCCGCCGATGAGATCGCGGCCCTGTATCCCGAAAACATCTGCCGGATGACCCGGATGCCGGACGCCCTGGCCGGAACCATGGGCAACGAGATCATCATCGCCAATTTCGACACCATTGAGGCGGCGGACCGGTTTGTCCGCGCGGCTTTCTCCCCCGTTCCGGCCGGCATCCTGACCCCGGACAGCGCCGAACCGGACGAAACAGAAACGAAAGGCGGTACCAAAGCATGATGGACCACAAAACAGCCCTCGCCCGCGCCCGTGAACTCGTAAAACAGATGACCCTGGAGGAAAAGGCGAGTCAGCTCAGGTATGACGCCCCCGCCGTCGACCGCCTGGGCATTCCGGAATACAACTGGTGGAGCGAGGCGCTCCACGGCGTGGCGCGGGCCGGCACGGCCACCGTGTTCCCCCAGGCCATCGCCCTGGCGGCCATGTTCGACGAAAAAGCCATTCAGGAAACCGCCGACATCATCTCCACCGAGGGCCGCGCCAAATACAACGCCGCTTCCTCCTTCGGCGACCGGGATATCTACAAGGGGCTGACCTTCTGGTCCCCCAACATCAACATCTTCCGCGATCCCCGCTGGGGCCGCGGCCAGGAGACCTTCGGCGAGGATCCCTACCTGACGGCCCGCACCGGCTGCGCCTTCGTGCGGGGTCTGCAGGGCAGCGGCAAATACCTGAAGCTCGCAGCCTGCGCCAAGCACTTCGCCGTCCATTCCGGTCCCGAGGCCAAACGGCATGAATTCAACGCCGTCGTGGACGAAAAGGACCTGAGGGAAACTTATCTGTACGCCTTTGAAAAGCTGGTCCGGGATGCCGACGTGGAATCCGTCATGGGCGCCTACAACCGCACCAACGGCGAGCCCTGCTGCGGCTCCAAACGCCTTTTGAAGGACGTCCTGCGGGACGAATGGGGCTTTGAGGGGCATGTGGTCAGCGACTGCTGGGCCATCAAGGATTTCCATGAGAACCACCATGTGACCGCCAACTTCTTCGAAAGCGCCGCCCTGGCCATCCATAACGGCTGCGACATCAACTGCGGCTGCACCTATCGCTTCCTGCTGGAGGCAGTCAAACAGGGCCTGATCAGCGAAGAGGAGATTACCGCTGCCTGCGAAAGGGCCATGGCCACCCGCATCCGTCTGGGCATGATGGACAGCGACTGCGAATACGACGGCATCTCCCCCCTGGAAAACGACACCGACGCCCACGCGGCCAAGGCCCTTCAAAACGCCGAAAAAGCCATGGTGCTTCTGAAGAACAACGGCGTCCTGCCGCTGGGAGACGATATCCGCACCGTGGCGGTTATCGGCCCCAACGCCGATTCCGTTCCCGCCCTGGAGGGCAACTACTGCGGCACCTCCTCCCGCTATGTCACCTTCCTCGCCGGCATCCGCGCCGAATGCGAAAAGCGGGGCATCCGGGTGCTGTACGCCAAGGGCTGCAATCTGGTGAAGGACCGGGAATCCGGCCTGGCCCGCACCGACGACCGGATGTCCGAAGCGAAGCAGGCGGCAGTGCTTGCGGACGCCGTCATCCTCTGCGTCGGCCTGGACCCGGCCATCGAGGGCGAACAGGGCGACGCCGGGAACGAATTCTGGTCCGGCGACAAAAAGGACCTGTACCTGCCCGAATCCCAGAGAAGGCTGCTTGACGCCGTGCTGCCGCTGTGCAAAAAGGCGATCACCGTCATCGCCGCCGGCAGCGCCCTTTCGGTCCCCGAGACCGACGCGGTGCTGCAGGCGTGGTACCCCGGCCAGGCCGGCGGAACCGCCGCGGCCAACATCCTGTTCGGCAATGTCTCCCCCTCCGGGAAGCTGCCGGTCACCTTCTACCGCAGCGCTGCGGACCTGCCGGACTTTGAGGATTATTCCATGAAGGAACGCACCTACCGTTATTTCACCGGCAAGGCGCTCTATCCCTTCGGCTACGGCCTCACCTACACCCATTTCACTTTCTCCGACGCCGCCTTTGACGGCAAAAACGTCACCGTCAGCGTGAAAAACGACGGCGCCATGAACGCCGACTGCGTGGTCCAGTGTTACGCCCGCGCCGAGGACAGCCGCGACGTGCCGCCGAACCCGGTACTGTGCGGGTATGAGCGCGTCTTCGTTCCCGCCGGCCAAACCGTCCGGGTAGCCCTGCCCGTCAATCCCGACGCCTTCACCGCGGTCACTCCCGACGGAAAGCGCGTCCCCGTCGCCGGCGCTTTCAGCCTGTATGTGGGCTCCGGCCAGCCCGACGCCCTCACCGAAGCGCTCTCCGGCGAAAAATCCCTGAAAATCTCCTGCGTCCGGTAAAAAAAACGGGTGTAAAAAAGCCTCCGCGGCCCGTCCGCGGAGGCTTTTTTCCGGCCTGATCTGATGAAAACGATCCGCTCCCTCCGAAAAAGCCGTCCCTTTTGAAAAACAGTCCGGGAAGGCCGGAGAACGTCATTGCGGGGATCTCTGATATCAGCCTTATTCTTTTACATACTTGCCGTCCTTGTAGACCGCCAGTCCTTTTGAGCGCTGCTTGATCCCAAGGGCGTCGAACATCCGGTTCCTCCGGCCCGCTTCGTCAAATTCCGATTTCAGGGCAACGATGGATCCTTTTTGCGTGATTCCCTTCACAAAAAACCTCCCGGCCTGGTACAGCCAGGCAAGGGGCCGCAGGATTCTGTATTTCTGCGCCGCCTTCCAATTCTGTACGCCGATTTCCCGAAACAGTTTCAGCGCCGCCCTGGGCGTACGGGAATAGGTGATCAGTTTGCTTCGGTGTTCTTCATTCTCCCATTTGCTGCCGAAATTACCGCAGTTAAACACATAATCCATCAGCGTCACGCACAGCGCCTCGTCCGCGCCGGCGCACCATTTTCTTTGCGGCAGGCCAAGATACATTTCGCACATGCGCGCAGTGACTTTGGCCAGCTGCTCCAGGCCGATATTCTGCGCCATCGCCCGGAAATCCGGCCACTTTTCATCCGGAAGGCACCTGTGTACGAACATCATCCAGTCGATGATCTGCCTGAGCCCCAGGCCATGTTCCATATGCTGGCTGATGTGTTCCAAAAGCGCCAGCCCGTTGACGGGATCGGGCAGCACATGGGAAGGCGTGATGTTTTCGATGATCAGGTCGTCCAGATATTCAGCCTGTGCCGGATCGTTCAGGGAAGCGAAATAAGCGTGAACTTCGACGATCGCCCCGCCGCGGACAAATTCCCTGTGCCGGTGTTCGTCGGAATGATCCTTACAATTTATTTCATGCCACCCGCCATTCAGAAGCATTTCGCATGCCTTTTCATAATCCTCCCGCCGGGTCATGATATCGATATCTCCCATGGACCGGTATTCCGGCACGGGATAATACTGCGCGGCGGCGGTTCCCTTCAGTATGACATAGGGAACCGTTAATGGCAGATTTTCCTGAATGTACAAAAGCTTATGGTAATTGGCCGCCTGCATCAAAGCGGTCAGTCCCCATTCTTTTTTCAGGTCCTCCGGCAGGGACATTTCCTGCAGTGCAGACGCCGCCAGACCGGCGACCGTGTGCTGCTTCATTTCCAGGAAGGTTTCCCGGTCCGCGCAGGCCTGCCCTTCATGCCACAGGGAAAACCTGATCAGGTCCATTACAGACTTTTTTTTGATGTTCGTATCTGATTCCATTTTATAATCCTTTTGAATACTTCCCGTTTCTGAAGCAAACAATCCCTTTTTCTTCCGTTCTGACTTCCAGCGCGTCGAAAAGCCAGTTTCTTTCATCCGCCATACGATGCTCGTTCCGTGCCATGTGCGTTTCTCTCTGTCAGAAGCAATCAGCACCTTTGAAACGATTCTTTCTAAAAATCAGGAATATGTCATTTTATATCCCATTCTTTTACATATTGGCCTTCTTTATATATTACCAATCCCTTTGAAGTCTGTGTCACTTCAAGCGCATCAAATAAATAGTTTCTTTCTTTTGCAATTGAAATTTCGGATTTCAGCTGCTTTAATGTGGTTTGCCGGGATACTGTTTTTTTAATATATTTGACAGCTTGATATATCCAGGCGAAAGGGCGCAAAACAGGATACTTTTTTGTTGCTTTCCAGTTATACAATCCGTATTTTTGCAGTAATGCAAATGTTGCCCTTGGAGTACGCATATATGAAAGCAATTTTTCACTTCTAAATCCTAAATACTCACGTTTGGCTCCAAAGTTGCCGCAGTTCAGGATATACTCCATTAATGCTTCACACAAATTATCATCTGTTTCTGAACACCATTGTCTTTTGGGCAGCCCCAAAAACATTTCACACATCCGTGTGGTTGTAATTGCCAGCTTCTCCAGTCCGGTCTTTGCCGCCATCGCCCGGAATTCCGGCCACTGTTCATCAGATAGGCAACTATTCGCAAACATCATCCAATCCAGCACCTGGCGCAAGCCGAGTCCCTCTTCCAGGTGCTGCCCGATGTGTTCAAGAATCACGAGGCCGTTAATGGGATCAGGGAGCACATGGGACGGATTGATGTTGTCTATGATCAGTTCATCCAGGTATTTGGTTCGTTCCACATCATTCAGCATGGCAAAATAAGAGTGCACTTCAACAATCACATCATTGTATTTAAAGGACCTGTGCCGGATATTTCCATTCGTATCCTTTACTGTTTCCTCCAAATAACCGGCATTCAGCAGCATTTCACAGGCGGTCGGATAATCCTTATGCCGAGTCATGATATCAATATCACCCAAGATTCGATAATTCGGATTGGGATAATAGCGGGCTGCTGAAGTACCCTTAAGGATGACATATGGCACCGTGATTGGCAGCGATTTTTCCGCATGTCGGCAATTAGTGCAAAAAGCAAGCAGCTGATAAGCAACAGTCTTCCAATTTGTTCGTAGTTCTTCCGTCATGTTCAGCCGGTGCAGGATGCCTGCCGGCAGCAGAGTCAATGACTGCTTTTGCATTTCATCAAAGGTTTCCTGATCTACCCAGTCATTTGGCTCATCCCACAGGCTGGCCCGGATCAAACGGAACAGTTTTTCCCGGTTTTGCGGATTCATCTGTCTCTCTGCACTCCTTGAATAAAACGGAAAGAATGAACTGCTTTGCCGTTAATGCCATTTCTTCTTAAGCAAAAGCCTGAACGCATGAAAAAGAATCAAACCGTATCCAATACTCGTCAGTCTAATTACCCTCAGATAAATGATTTGACATCCCGGATCACCTGTAAATACCCAACTGAGGGTAAGATGTATCAAAATATTCTGTCGTTCCATACCAGACAGTGACAACAGGCAGACCGATTTCCTGAGCATACACAATGCAATCGCGGATGATTTCTGCTTTTTCGTGATTCCACGCGGGATCAGAAGTATGAATCATCCACACTGCCCACCCGGTCTTTCCCGTTGCCAATGAATACAGGAATGCTTTCATCTTCTCCCCATTCATTCCGTCAAAGTCTGTCATTGCGTTGTAACGGATGATCCTGTGCGGGTCGCCGGTTACATAGTTTACATCATGTCCGGGGATCCCGCTGTTCAAATCCTGGCTCGGGCAATCGATCCCGAATTTAAACACTTTGGCTGCTGCTTCCCGGACTGTACCGTTCCATCCGGCGCCATTGTTGTAAACAACGGTCTCACTGTAAATCCCATGTGCTGCCAGCGCATTCTTTGACAATTGATACTCATACTGGATTTGTGTTTCTGGTGTCGACCCATTGCCATCGGCGATTCTGTGCGCATATGTATGAGAAACAATCTCAGCCCCCCTGGACTGACATAAGACAATCTCATTCCATGACATATAGCGGAGTCCAAAGTCTTCAGACTCAGATGTGACCCCGAGGAATTTCCTGATCCTGTCGAATTCTTTCTTTGTTGAGTCCAACTCTTCCTTACTGATCTTGCCCTCCTGATAATCCTTCTTCGCTTGCAGATATCTATCTGTTACTTCGCGAAGCTCTGTGCGCATCGTTGTATTGGCTGAGGTTATTGGACTATTCAATTCTTCAATGATTGGAAGCAAATCCGTCATGAAACCTACTCTTCCGTCATCATCGATGATGGTCAGCATGGGTCTTGGAAGCCACCTGTATGCCTTTGCCTTGGTACAGTCTTTTGCCAGATCAAACAGGGCGACCTCAAAATGCACATTCCGGCAATCTACAACATTCCAGCAGTATATCCTTATGACCATACCGACAGCTTCTTCTGGCAAAGAAAACTCTATACTGTTGGTTGTTTCCAGGAGTCTCGTTTCTTTCCCTTGAGCATCGTACCAATAAACGCGGGCAGCAAATACCCCGTTATCCGTAAAGTATCTCAGGAAGTAGTTACCCCCGGCCACAACTCCGTCCGGTAAAACATCCTTATTTGAATAGAGATCAAAATTGACAAAAGTGCTTTCCGATCCGTTTACAACAAAATGCCCTCTTTCAAGCTTTGTAAAGGTAAGTCCTTGGATGGTTCTTCCGTCGGTCTCCGGAAGCAGGTTTTCACCTGCTGTAGGTACCGCAATCGCTCCAGAGGGTAGTTCTACTGGAATACCGTTCAGAGATAAGGCCACCTTGGATTTGTATTCGTCCATGTCATATACAGCAATGCTGAATTGTGCGCCCTGACACTCGCGGACAGCATAGGAGTAGACTCTCACAATGATACCGACGGTATCTTCCGGCAGTGTAAACTCTGTGCTGGTTATCGTCGAAGCAAGCCGTTTCACATTGCCCTGTCCATCATAGCAATATACTCGGGCACAGAATCGTATATCGTCGGTGGTAAAGCTAAGGTAATAGGAGTGTCCTGGCAAGACTCCTTGCGGCAGAGAGGTCTTGCTGGTAAACAAATCAAAATTGACATAGGATTCCTCAGTTCCCGACACCTCAAAGTACCCTTTACCAAGCGCTGTATATGTCAGCCCCTTGAGCGATCTGCTGTCAACCGCCGGCAGTAGGTCTTTCAGTCCCGGGCCGGTCGTCTCCGCCGGATCGACTGGGCTCAAATGCTCATCGCTCGCCCCCATAATCTCCTCCGGCATGGCTTGATCCGGCATCGTTTCCGCCAGCGACAAACAGCAAGCCACGAACAGGATCGAAGTCAAAAGGACCAGCATCACTACTTGTTTCCATTTATTCATGTATGAACCTCCATTGTTCCGGGATATTACACCCTCTTAATCTGCTTAAGTTTCCGTCGATTATCACACAGGTTCCTGACTGTTTGTGCTGAATCGATTATGCCGATCTTTTTTTCAGGTTCCTGATCTTTTTGATCGTATTTTTCATGTCTTTCGTAAAGAAAAGCGTATTTCCCGCCAGAACAACGGCCAGGCAGATGCCACCCGTGATGACTGCGTTGATGATCCAGTCCCAGTAATTCGATGGGGGCTGCAGGTGAATCGCTTTGACACAGACGACCACCGCAGCTGTCTCAACGGCAGCGACAAGAATCCTTGCCGGAGTAATCAGCAGGCTTCGTTTCACAACGTTCTTGCTCATGTAGAGCGAATACTGCGCTGTTCTGAAGAGCGTCGCAGCCAGCGTGCCGATTGCGACGCCGGTCAATCCGAACCGCGGAATCAAGACAAAAATGATAGAAAGCACGATGTTCAGGATCGGTTCGATGATTGCACCCGCTTTTGTCTGCTTATAATGCCCGGCTGCCTGTACGACCAGCTGATATGGCAGACGAATGATATTGAAAAATTGTGCGATAATGATTACATAAGCAAACTCATATCGGATATAGTTCACGTCCGTAATGCCCTGCGTATAGATAGAAACGAAATCGCAGATCAGCAAAGCCGTACAGGTGTACACGATGGTTGACAGCGAAAACATGGCATTTTCTACGATACTAACCGTTTCCTTCAGCGTATTCGCCTCTTTGCGGACAATCATGTTGCCGAAGGCTGCTTCCATGCCGGATAAAAACGAAAGCAGCACCTTCTTCAAGGCCGAGATAATCAGGTTGTATACGCTGTAGACGGATACCTCCAACATGTTTGTAAAGCATGTCAGAACCATTATATCGGTGTTTTCCATCACGAAATAGCCGACCTGATGCCAGAAAGCATCCCAGCGCTGCGCGATTGCCTCGTTATTCGGTTCGACATTCAGATCGATTTTGTATCGGCGCTTGACATAAGCTCCCATAATCAAGGGATAAGCAACGAAGACCAACGCGCTTCCAAGCTTTACAAGATGAACCGACGCGCCTATCTTTATCAGGATTACCGAAATCAGCGTATTAAAAATCAGCGCAACGGAATACAAAACCGACTGTATCCACAGTCTCTGGTCCGCCTGCAGTACGATCAGATATGTTATACCGAAAAAGGATTCCGCAAATTTGCTGGCTCCGATGATTAAAACGAGCGTAAATGTAAAGAGCCAATCAAACTCTCCCTGCAAAAACAAAGCATAAACGACGGCAAAAGCGACGATAAGGCCGGCAAGGATCAGGCCGATTTTCTTCATAAAATTGTCCGTCGCTTTGATGATCGAATTTATGCTTTTCTGGTCATGCTCTTCCAGCGGTTTGTAAAGGGCTGCCCTCGTTACACCGCCGATGCCGGATCTCAGCAGTATCGCGCATCCCAGGAACTGGGAAATAGAGTTGAACAGTCCATTGTATTTTGAACCAAAGGCCGTCAGAATCAAACGCGGAAGAATAAATCCGCAGATAAATGAAACCAGTTCCTGTATCAGGCTACATGCCGTATTGATTGCGGCTTTCTTCCCTCTCATTTTATCTTTCTTCTTTCCCCTATCCGTTAGCGCCCATTTAGATCAATGTCCCGGTCGCACGTTCAAAACGATTTCTTTCCCGGAAGCAAAGCCGCTTACTTCCAGATCACGACTTCTGTTTCTATATCTTTACGCAGGACCCGGTGAATCAGGACGGCTTTCTCAATCAGTTTTTCCGTCTCTGCGAATGTAGCGTTTCCGTTGTTGATCAACCAATTCTTGTTATTGCTGTCAATCATTACGCCTCTCCTTTTACGCCCGAAAAGTTTGTACCAGATACTCAACGCTCTTCCGTCACATCTTGAAAAGCATGAGCCGAAGCATCCTTTTCCCCATTTCTGGGTTTGTCTGCAATGCTCCTTCCGCTTCCGGATCCTCTCCTCGGATACTTCCTTTTCCTGCGGCTGAAGAGTAATATCCGCACCCATGATAATGAACCGGTTGTCCTGAAAAACCGACGAACGGGGTGCAAACCGGCATTCCTTACGATCCATCCAGACGACCTCCCCGTCTGATCGTCTGACACATCTCACGTGATCAATAAAATCACCGATGCAGAACAAGGCATTTTTTCCGCCGCCAATACCCGCATTCATATAGATGATACCGCCGAACATAGCAGGCAGGCTCACCAGCTCCTCGAATCCCCCGTAGCCACATCCATTAACAAATGTAATCACATCCTGTATCCTGTTGGATGCACCGATATAGAAATGGCCATCTCCGTTGTCAACCAAATCGTGATCCATCGCTGCACAGGAGATAACATGCTTGAAATGCTTCTTATCATTGATCAACAAATTTGATCCGCCCGACAGGATATAGTATTCCTCTCCGTGCAATTCCTTTGTCAGTCTGCGTACATCCTCCGTGCTCTCGGGGATGTAGTAGTTCGTTGCAATTCCCCCAACCTTGAACGTGGTCTTCGGGGCAAGGCTCTCATCTTTCAGAATCCTCATCGAGCACTCCGGCCTTTCCGTAAAAATATTCTGGCGGGTTTATTCGGCCCGCTGCTCTTGCATGATACAATCCGTGAACACATCAGCGGCTTGTACTGGCATCATTCCAGAATCGTTTCTCTCAGATAGGACAGGGATTTTTCCCTCAGGGCACTGATTTCCGCATTGACAGCCGCATAGTCGATCGGACAGGAGAGCTTGCTGACCATTCCCGCATCATCTTCGTGACCTCTGTCCGTAAGCCCGCAAATGTCCAGGAATTCCTTCACTTTGTTCTTTCCCCTGGTAAGTGATACAAACGGTTTGTTGAAGTTCACAGAGAACACCGTTCCGTGGAAGGTGTCGGTAACAATATAATCGGCATGAAACATATATGTCAGAAAGCTTTTCGGTTCGGCTACAATACACTTATCGCAATAATCCGGCTTATTATACGTAAATCCGTTGATGATATTCAGACCCTTGTCTCTGCAAAATGCTTTCAGTTCTTCGCCCTGTTTGTGTGACAGCGGAGCATTCAGGTACAGGTAAACATACCCCTTTTTCTCGGTGTTGGAACCGATGTACTTCCGATAATCTGATTTCACAAGCAGCAATGTCGGGTCACAGACGATCCTGATTTCTTTATCAGTATCATCTTTCACCAGTTCCCTTGTGTGCTGATCGCGAACCGACACTGCGTACAGTTTCCCGACCGCGTCATGAAGTTCCTGTGTTATTTTTTCCGCTTTTGTATTCGCCGCTGAAGCAGCGTAAGTAATTGTCTTCCGGGGAAAGAAATCAATTCCCCAATAGGTATTTGCGTGTTCCCTGAAATACTGACTGTCCATATTCCATATCGTATCGCTCCCCAACACAAAGCAGTCGATGTCATCTGTTTTATCGATGATTTGCAACTCGCTCCGCAAACGCCGAAACTTCTTCACTGCCAACAGGTATCTGCCTGCAACCGCAAATCTCCCGTGCTTGCAATTGGACAAAACCGATCTGATACAGGTGCTGGCCGAGGACGATGCGCCTTTCGGATCACGCCTAAGGTATTGGACCTCACAGTCCATCTGGCGCATCGCTTCTCCCAAAGCAAACGCCTGCCAATAGCTGCCACAGTTGATGCTGTCATAAACAGTCACTATGCATGTTTTCATATTTGATCTTTCTTTCTATAGCGTTTATTCCAATTGATTATTGAGTGTATCATCAACGAACCGGTCAATGATCCTTCTATGAAATGATCTTTTCATTCTTTCGGTTCAATGAGTAGTTCTTTTCATAGTCTTCCCTATCTTCCTTGTCTCTGAATAATCTCGGGGTCAACAATCACCCCGTCGCGAATGATCAGACTCTCTTTCAGAATTTCCCCTGGTCTGTCGGACATCAGTTGTTCCAAGAATGGCACGATCACTTTTGAATTGTTGTACGAAAATGTCTTGTAAAAGATTGATGGTGTGTGGTCAACAGCATAGTGAAGAATTCCATCGACGTAAAAGGTGGGATCAGTCAACGAGGTCGGAATGCTGGTTTCGATCCCGCCGTGTCGGTCGCAACTCACATCAATAATCATAGCGGTTTTCTTCATTCTTGCCAAATCGCTTCGGCAAATGATATGGTCTTTTCGTGTAACGTCCCATAGAATGCAATTGACAATCACATCATAATCGCCGATTTCTTGTCTTAGCAGGCTCTCCTGATGACGATTGTACTGCATCACGTGTGCACCCAGCATGTGCAGGACTCTGCAGGCGCCACGAGCGGTATTACCGTTTCCAATAACAGCTACATTCAAGCCGTACGGTAGCATTCCATAGCACTGGAATGCATTGATGACTGCTGCCTCTCCAGCCAGTTCATTGTTGAACCAAAAAACGTGCCTGCCTTTGTCAAACATTTTCTCCCAAGCATATGCTGTCACTTTTGTATTGATGATTTTGTCGGTTATATCCTGATTCTGTGTTGCATGGATCCAGCCAAAGATCGTCTGTCCAGGATTCAGTTTATCCAGAAAATCTGCATCTCCGACTTTGGGATCACAAATGATGTCTTTCCGAATTGTCTCCTCATGGGAGCAAATCGTTGCACCCGCTTTCGAGTACTCGTCATCGTTAATTCCGAGTACGTTGCCATATCCCTGTTCGATATAGACAAGTTCAGGACAGCTAAGCTTTTTCAGGCTATCCGGAATGATAGTTCTGCGTTTTTCATTCTCTTTGGAACTGATTGGAAACCCAAGGCTCTTCACTTTCCATCACTCCTTTTCGCGTATTTGGTCATAAGCCAACGACAGGTTGATTTTGTCTCCAAAATAGCGGTCCGTTTTCGGCAGATAATTGGGATCAAATCCACTTGCCGGATAAAACGTCATTTCGCCGAAATAAACCTGCTCGCCGCATTGGTACAAATCAACGCGAACAAAAGGAATACCTTTTGCTAGCGTTTCTGCTATCTCAAACATTCTATCCAAACAGGATGGTTTGGGAAGTGTAAAGTCAGGAGGTGCTTCAATGCCTCTTCTGTTGATCCGCATCAAATCCCAATTTCTATCGAAAAAATAGAATTTGGTTTCTCCTGTTGATCGCTCAAAACAGCCCATCACACAATCTGGGATCCCACCGAAACAATAGAACTTATAATCTGTCAGATCCTTGGCGGCAGATGGCCTCTCGTAGTCATTTGCCTCATCCATCATAAGCTTTTCTGCGATGATTCGGGGCTTCACATTCTTGTAGGGCCATTCGCGACCTGCAAAATAGAAATCAGTATGCAGACATTTCTCAATCTTTTGCCGCGCTGCCTCACGGTCCAGCTTTGTCTTATCTCTGACAATTACAAGGCCCCCGCTGTCGTGCGTACACTTCAGCACGAACTGATCCGGCAGGGTGTCAAAATCAATCTCATCAAAATGCTCCCACACGCCTAATGTCGGGATAATATGCTCATCCCCGATTACGCTCGCAACATGCTTCTTGGCTTCGTATTTGTCCACCATCGTTGTGTAAATCGGTCTGCGATCATGCAATTTCAGCCACTGAAGTTTCTCGTTAAAGGTTCTTGGATTTGACAAATCAAGGTCGTAGCCCATCTTGGCGTGAAAGTACTTTTTCAGATATTTTTCATCATCCATCCTATGGTTCAGGTCATGATAGGCGTTTGTCAGGAATCTGTAATCCGGGTCACTGAGATATCGCATGATCTTCTTCAGCATGTTCTCATCCCTGTCTTTCATTGTTTACATTTTCTGTGAAAACAGATCGATCCTTGTCACTCCCAGGCAGCCTGTGCCTTCCTGATTTCCTCAAGATAATCTGCCTTCGCCTTTTTATTCTGCCGGATGTAGCGCGCCATGGAGGGCTTGAGCATCACCAAGGTCTTTGGATCCATGAAGAAATCGAACTTATGCATCAACACCGCTCGCCGCCATGCCTTCTGGCACCACATGAATGACAGCTCCCGTACCAGCTTTTGCTGATCATAGATGCCCTTCTCCGCGTTTGCCTCTGTCATTCTTCGTATATAAGCTTTGTATCCCTTCCTGCCGCCCTCAATGTGCTTCGGATCATCGAACCAGCAGTGGATCAGCCGCTCCTGTTCGCTCATTTCCCCAAGCAATGCTTCAGCCTGTTCCAAAGCAACCCTGTGCGCAAATCCTCTCTGTGAGGTTGGGTTTGCTGTAATCTGATTTTCGTGCACCCGATACATCAGCAGAATATCCGGGAGCATAATGATATCTCCGTAAGGCAGCAGATCCACCCAGAGCTTGTAATCCTGGCTCTTTTTGACCCACTCCGTATATGTGATTCCGTGATCCGTCAATACAGACCTGCGGATGAAGGCCGTCGGATGCGGCACTCCGTAATTGTGAAAGAGAAGCCGTATCTTCAAAGCCTGCTGATCGCCCGTCCACTCATAGATGACCGCCTGATTCAGCCCCGGAGTAAACACGCGTGCGCCTACCACCACCGTTCCGGGGTTTGCCTCCATATAGCGATATTGCATCTCCAGCCTGTTCGGCAGGGACACATCATCCGAGTCCATGCGTGCAATATACTTGCCCTTAGCCACTGCCAGGCCTCTGTTCAGGCTCTTGGTCAAGCCAAGGTTCTCCTCATTTTTAACCACCGTGATGCGATCATCCCGACCGGCATAGGACCGTACCACCTGCTCGCTGCCATCCGTAGGGCAGTCCAGTACGATGATAAACTGAAAATCCCGGAAGGTTTGTTTCAGGATGCTCTCAATCGCTTCCCGCAGCCACTCCTCCTTTGTGTTGTACACGCACATCAGCACCGATACAGCCGGTTCCCTGTCCTGACAGTCCATGTTGCACCTCCGTATTTCTGTTAAGAACGTTTCAGTTCTCCGTCCCGCACAAAATCTGGAGCAGCCGCCGGGCAATATAGCATTGATCAAACTGTTTCAAGGCCGTTTCCGCCTGAAATGCCTTACGCTTATCTTCCAGGCCCGGTGTCCTCATGATCTTCCCGATCGCCTCAGCCCATGCCCGTTCGCCTGCCTCCAGCGGAATCATCCGCACCAGGTCCGTCGCGGCAATCTCCTGAGGATATCGCCCTTCGGCGCAGATGCACGGAAGTCCTGCAGCCTGAGCCTCCATAAATCCCAGGGGCATCCCTTCGCTGAAGGACGCGCCAATCAAGCAGTCCATCGCCTGCAAATATTTCGGCACCTGATCGGTGAAACCGGTGAAGATCACATCCTCCCGCAGGCCCAGTTCGTCAGTCAGCTTCCGCAGTTCCTCCTCAAGAGGCCCTCCGCCGACGATCATCAGCACGGGTTTCTCGCTCGCGGCGATATCTTTCAATTCCTTCATTACACGGATGATGAAATCAACATTTTTGACTTCCGCGAGCCGTCCCACAAATCCGAGGACCGATTTGTCCTCACAGTGCCATTGCTTACGCACTTCAGCCCTGTCCTTCGGAGAGAACACAAACCTTGCCAGATCAATGCCCGCGGGGAGTATTTCAAAGGTCCGATTGCCGTACATGAAAACCCCCGCGCGCTGGGACACAGCGACTCTCGTGAAGTACCGGATATAGTATAGGCTTACTCTTTTTACCAGTTTGTGTGTGAAACGGTGCAGAGGACTCTCGATTGTTTTCAGCATAGCTCCGTGGGAATGGACAACCACACGGTACTTCAGCTTTCTGGCCAGATGGAAAACATAAAGCATTTCGCGGGAATAGTTGCTGAGGTTCAAATACAGCACATCCGTTCTCTTACGAAGCTCCGTGAGTTTCCGGCGTATATTCCCGATATACGCGGTCAAACCGTCCTGCCTGGGGATGAAGTACACCTCACCGTCCATTTGCCTGATCGCATCCGCATGCATATTCCGGGGCATCTCCATGACATACAGGAATCTGAGATCATCCCGGAGCAGTTTCTGCATGGTGAGCGCGTAGATCTCCACGCCGCCGATGGCATCGTCCAATCCAAATACAATGACCTCACGCATGCAATTCATTCCCTTCTTTCAGATATAAATAATGCCGTTTCGGGATTTCCCTTCTTAATGTCTTGTCGACAGATGAAATGTTAGGCGCCACCACAAATACCATTATCAGCACAGGCATACTCAGGAATGGATCTAAAAAACCAAGAAGGAACATTATTCCCAGTGCTATAAAAAAACTTATTCGTTCTGTCCTGTCTTCGGATCTGATAAAGATGCTTCTACACAGTATGAATACCGAAATGCCGAACAAAGCGGTTCCTACCAGACCGAACACACCGAGCATATCTACCCATTCCGTATGGGCACCGATCGTCATAAACCCGTATTCCCAGTAACCTATGCCAAAAATCGGATTATTCTTAAATGAATTGAGTGAATATGCAACCAGTCTTTCTCGTCCTTCATGTTCGTATCCTTCGTTATAGTGTTCAGTCCCCAACAGTTCATCCGTAACATATCGAATTCTCCGTCTGAAATCTGGAGCTAAATCCTCTGTTATGCGATATAAATAATCTGAAATCTGCTGCTTGTAGATGTACACCACCGCACACACAATAATAACTGCCAACAGGATAAACACATATTTCTTTTTACTCCCTTTTGTCGACAAGAAAAATGCAACAGATGCACTAATAGCGGTAAGAAGAAAGCTGGTCGTAATTCCCGAAAGGAAACAAAATAAACCAGTAATAATCACGCCGCCAATCGCAAAACACTTTTCCAACACTGATAACTTGTTTTCCCGCAACATAAGTACCAGACAGCTCATAGTAAATGGCGCAGCAAATACCTGATCAAAATTGGCAGCAAAGCGGAATCCCAATTGGTTAGCATATCGTATTGCTTCTGCATTCACAAACACGGCATAGTAAATCGATATCAATTCTGTGAATACATACACCACAATGGTAACCTTTACCACTGCCGCTTTCCACTGCCTTTCCAGCCCCTTGGTAAAGACAGCACATACAGCGCAGATAAAGAGGTAGACATATTTATACGCATTTACAATTGGCGCATTAAAACCTCTTTCTCCAAAACGGCCAGACACAAAAAGAAGAAAAAGCACGCCAATACATAACATTGTAATCGGTATGACAGTAAAGTAACGGTCATCGCCAATATTCAGTAAAAGAATTCCAAACCCGATTATCAAACACTCTGTATTCAACATGTATCCTGTATATGAAAAAAAGCTTAAGAAACAAACAAATGTGACGATCAAAAAGCATAATGCCGTTACTTTCCAGTCGGTTTCCCTCTTACGAATATACTTGCTTTCCATCCTGAAACTCACCTGCTTGCCAAATGGTAATTAATCCAAACTCAGATAAGCTTGTTGCAGTAAACAGCTATCTTTGGCGATATCATTGCCACGGCAACATAGACTTTGGCTCCTAACGTATGATCTCCCTTCAAGAAACTTTTACCATATTTCCTGATATTGTCAACGATTGTATTGTCATACTTTTTCTCATATCGTTCCATTTTACTCATAGCCATCATGCAATCATAGACCAAGTACTGCTTGACCAAATCAGCCAGATCCGGATACCGTTTACTGATAAAGTCCAGTTTTTCCAAAGAGGCATATACCCGGTCCAGTTCACGGTCTGTATACTTCACATGCGTGATGCTGCCCGGATTTTTGCGATAATAGTAGAACACCTGATTGGTCATTGCGACTGACTCAGCTTTGTCGAACAGCTTATAGGTCACATATTCATCTTCGTACAATTTGCCAAACGGAAAAATGATGCCGTCGAACAGCACTTTATCGAAGATCTTGTTGCAGACCGAATTCAGAATACGTTGTGAATACAATAATTCTGCCATGGCATCGTGTGTGTTGTAAACGTTTTCCCGTTCCACTGCTCTGTTTTGATATACCTGTCCCTCATCCGTTGCCATCCGGACACCGCCAACGGCAATCTGTGCGTGATGTTCCTCCTTTATCCTGAGAAGGTATTCAAACATATTCCCATCTACGTAATCGTCCGAATCCACAAAACCAAGGACATCCGATTCCGCACGTTCCATTCCATAGTTACGCGCATCGGAAAGTCCGCCGTTCTCCTTCGAAAAAACTTTGATCCGCGTATCCTTCTCCGCGTAGGCCCGACAAATCCGCTCTGACCCGTCCGTGCTTCCATCGTTAACGAGGATGATCTCAATCTCTTTCAGTGTCTGACCGATCAGGCTGTCAAGACAGCACGGCAAGTATTTTTCTACATTGTAAACCGGGACTATCACCGACAGTTTCGGCTTCATTCGTTTTCCTCCCATTCATTCTGTCTGCAGCGGCTGGATGTGAATATCCGGACTGCCGGTCAGTTTGCGGGGTCATTCCGCCGTCATGCTTTCCCTGCCCGCAGATCATCTGTCTTCCTGATTATCACTTCATTGTACTTCATCATATAGACGCCTTCATCGTAAGCGCCGATCTTCTTACTGTTGGCAGTCCCTTGAAGATTATTCAGGATCAGGGCAATGTGATCACACCCTGCCTCATAGGCATGAGGATACCCGCCTCCGAAACGCGGGTTGACCTCGGAGATGTAATACTCGCCATTAATGTCAAACAGGTCGATATCTATCTGCCCCCGGAATCCGGCTTCCCGTACAAAACGCTCAATCAGCGCAAACAACGCCGGATCCTTAAAGCTGACTGCCTTATCAGTTTCCCCTGCGCGCATTTTGATTTTCTTTTTCGTGAAAATAGAAACCACCTCGCCGGAAATCATGTCGATGTATACATCGGCGCCGATTTCCTGCCCGTTCAGGAATTCCTGGATCATCAGTCGATCCTCATGCGCGGCCAGGAGATTCACCGTTTCCATGTCGAATACTTTCGTAATACTGATGGACGCAGAACCTTCAACCGGCTTCATGAAAACCGGGAACACGGCCTCCCCGTTCGCAACACAGCGAGCGAAATCATCCCGGCTGGTCCATGAGCGGGCACATTTGTAACCGTGGCAAACCAGCCAATGATACATCTTCATCTTGTTAAGTGCCAGATCGCATAATTCGCGGGAACTCCCGATGACCGTCACACCCGCGGCTTTGAAGGATTCTTCATTCTCCGCCAGCAGACCCAATTCCGGATCGATCAGGCTCAATACGCCGTCGATATTTTCTTTCCTGCAGATATCAAGGATGGTCGGAATGTAATCAGGCGCGGTAATGACGGGCACGAGATAGTATCTGTCCGCCTCATAAATCGCGGGAGCCAAGTCACTGAGATCCGTCGCAATCACACGACCGTGTCCATTCAGCGCCTTCCTGAAGTACTGCACGATCTTGTTTCTGGTCCCGGCTGAAAGGATCAGCACATTCATGTTTCTCTCACCTCTTCTCCAGGTAGTCAAAGAAGAGCGGTGTCCCGCCCGTGTGGATAAAAAGGATGTTTTTTCCCTCAATCTTATTTTTTCTGATCTCTTCCCGCATACCCCGGAAGGCTTTCCCTGTGTAGGTCACATCCAGCGGCAGGCCATAACTGATCAGCACATCATCAATAGTCTTTTGGATTCCGTTTTCCTCCCGTCCATAGCCGCTTGTATACGCGTCAATGAAAATCGTCTTTTCCCGGATCGCGTTCTCATCCGCAGCTGTACCCAGATAAGAGCGAATACTGTCCAGGACGATTTCCCTCCCGCGGGGATTCTTACGGGCAATACTGATGCCGACAATGTTCTTCCTGTCGTCATGATCCAGAAGCTGGCCACAGACAAGCCCCGCCTGAGTAGTCCCGGTTCCCGAGGCAAGAAAAATCCAATCGAAACTGATCCCCAAATCCCTTTCCTGCCGGACGATCTCCCTGTAGCAGCGGACATAAGCTTCCGTACCAGTATTGCCATGACCGCCGCCTTCAATGAAGAAAGGCTTCTTCCCGTCCTTTCTCAGGGTGCCAACGGTCTCCTCGATTGTATCATGGACCCTTTCCAGCGGGACAGTGATCCTCTCTGCGCCGAATAACGCCGTCATCTTGCTGTTGAAGGTCGGGATATATGCCTCCTCCGGGCTGACGATGACACACCGGATTCCCCGTCTGCTGCATTGGTTGGCCACTATACGGCAATGGTTTGAACTGGCGGAGCCGTACGTAACAACCGCGTCATATCCTCCCTTGTCAATTTCCTGAAAGAAAAGCTCTGCCTTTCTGGCCTTATTCCCACCGAAAGAAAAGGGAATGAGATCCTCCCGCTTGACATAAAGCCGATTGTTTCCTTCCAATCCAAGAAAATGTACCGGTGTCATGCTTTACCCCCTGTATAGCGGGAACATACCCGGATTATTAATTGTCTCTTTTCTCTCTAACAGAATCTTGTAAACCTCTTCGTTCCAGATCTTTTTCGTCGCGTAATATGCCCAGACGCCGTCATCGGAGATGAAGTTCCTCTTAAACTCCTCTATTTTTCCGCCCGGTTTTCCGCCGCCCATGTCAAAGACCTTCAGTCCCAATTCTTTGCCGATCATGGCAGTTTCATATGTCAGCAGGCTGTTCCCCTGATAGGGCAGATACTCGACGTCATTTCCCAGATAGAGATAGTGCATGACGTCCTTTCCATAAGCAACCAGCACCGCTGCGATAATTCTGTTCTCTGCCATGGCGTTGATCAAAAAGCATCTTCCCGGCAGCATTTCAAAATACTGCCGGATATCCGCTTCCGAAAAGGTATAGTAAAAGCCCGTATGATACTTCTCGGCGGTGTGCTGATACAGCCGGATAAAATCCGGAATCGTATCGCCCTTGTAATCGGCTTTTGCCGTCACACCCATTTCCCTGGCTTTGCGGATCGCGCGCTTTGCCCTTCTGTTGTAATCCAATGCGGCAAAATCCCGCGTCAAATCATTGCAATAGAAGTTGCCGTAGTACTCTGCTTCCATCGTTTCTCTGGTCAATTCGGCATACCGGTCCCAGGGATCCAGCTTTGCAAACTCCGCGATGATGCCGTTCTCCCTGCAATAACCGGCAAAAGCGGCCCTGAACTGTGTCAGCAGTTCGCGTTCCCGGCCATCCTTAACGCTCTCGATGTATGGGCCTTCAGCGCCTCTGTATGACGCGATGTCGTAATACAGTTTGCCTTCCACAAGGCCGGCATTTCTTTTAAAGAAGCGGTACCTGACCGTCCCGTTCCCGGACTCATACAGATATTCGGTCAACGTTCCCTCTTCCTTTTGACATTGAAGATCCGCCCAGACCTTTTCCCTGTACAGGCTTTCCATAGACCACATCTCCGATCTGTCCGTTATTTTTTTGTATCTGTATACTCCTCTGTATATTTCATGGACAGGAATGTCCTGAAGAAGATTTTGATATCAAGCAGCAGAGAGAATTGCTCCACATACTTTACATCGATCTCAATTCGCTCATCCCACGATGCGGAATTCCGTTTCTCTACCTGCGCAAGGCCGGTAATTCCCGGCCTCATATCAAACCTTTTTTTCGCCCGCTCAGGATAGTTTTCATATCCATCATAGGGATGATATACGACAGGAGGTCTGGGACCGATCAAAGACATTTCACCCTTAATAATGTTTAACAGCTGCGGCAGTTCATCCAGGCTGACTTTCCTTAGGAATTTGCCTACTTTGGTGATTCTCGGGTCTTCTTCGGTCTTGACCACCAGTCCGTCGCCTATTGACTCCGCGTTCACCACCATTGTCCTAAACTTGTAAATACCGAATATCTTCCCGTTTTTTCCGATTCGCTGCTGCTTGAAAAAAACAGGGCCATGATCATCGAGCTTGATTGCCAGACATATCAAGCCAAAGAAAGGGGAAATAATGATCAATCCCAACAGGCAGGCACAAAAATCGAAAATACGCTTAATTGCAAGCTGGACTTTTCTCATTGCTTTTCCTCCCTATCCCCTAAAGCATCTTTTGATGATCTCGATCACCACGTTCTGCTGTTCCGCCGTCATTTTGTTGTCGCTCGGCAGGCACAGTCCCCTGCGGTACAGGTCCTCCCCCACGTCCTGCCCCTTCCCGCTGATGTAGGCGTTGCTCCTGGCCCGCCCGTTGCCCTCGGCGGTAATGAAAGGATTGGTGCGGTAGATGGGCTGCATATGCATCGGCTTCCAGACAGGGCGTCCCTCGGCGTTGAAGGCCGCCATGGCCGCCAGGATTTCGCCGGGGGAAGATTTGCCCGGCACATGCTGCCAGAGCTGGTCCTTTTCGCCCCGCACATGGGGCGCCATGGCATCGCTGTTGATCAGCATGCAGGAAAGCCAGTAGTTGGGCTCGGAAACAGAAGCGTCGAAGGGATTCATGGTGACCGGAAGCCCCCTGAAGCCCGCCTTGTACCGCTCATAAATCGCCCGTTTCTGGTCGATATGCATGTCCAGGTAGGGCAGCTGACCCCGGACGATGCCGGCGACGATGTTGCTCATGCGGTAGTTATAGCCGATCTCCTCGTGCTGATACCAGGGCGCGTCCTCGCGGCTTTGGGTGGACCATTTTTTCACCTTGTTGCAATCCTCCAGGGAATCCGTCAGGAACATGCCGCCGGAGGAACCGGTAATGATCTTGTTGCCGTTGAAGGAGATGCAGTTGTAATCCCCCAGTGCGCCGGTCTCCACCCAGCAGCCGTCCGCGCCGTTCACCGTACCGGCCTCGGATCGGCCCTCCCGGCCCGCGCACAGATCCAGCGGAAGGAAATACCTTGCCCCAAGGCTTTCCGCCGCGTCCTCCACGATCAAAGCTCCGTGGGCGTCCGCGATCCGCCGGATCTGAGCCATTTTGCCCGGCGTGCCGTAAAGGTGCGCTACAACGATGAGCCTGACCTCCGGATAAATCTGAAAGGCTTTTTCCAGCGCTTCCGGGGACATGTTCCACGTGTCCGGCTCGGTATCGATAAACACCGCCTCGCCGTCCTCATAAGCCACCGGATTGATGGAAGCGGAAAAGGTCACGTCGGAACAGAAAACTTTTTTGCCCTCCAGCGTACCGTGATCCGGACGGGCCATGCCATACAGCTTTTCCCCCGCCAGCTTGGTCGCCACGTGCAGCGCCGCCGTGCCGGAGCTGAGAGCCACTGCATACCTGCAGCCCACATACTGCGCGATGTTCTTTTCTATCTCGTTGATATTCGCGCCGATGGTGGATACCCAGTTGGTCCGGATGGCTTCGTCCACCCAGCGCTGCTCCTCCCCGTGGATCGTAGGAGACGACAGCCAGATTTTTTTATCAAACGGCCTGATGCCCCGGAACCTGATATCATTTTTAAAATCCATGATACCCATCCCTCTCAAATCGCACTTGTGTTCCATGCCTTCTCGGCTGACGCGCCGCAAACAGGCATGGGAAAAGTGACCGTATCAGAAGAAGCTCGCGTCCCTCCCGGTCACCTGCTTGTACTCTTCTTCCCAGCTGTATTCCTCGTCCAGCCGTTTCAGCTCAATGCGGCTTGCCGTGATGCTTTTTACGTCATATTGGGTCGTAAGTTCCCTGACGCAGTCCCGCGGATTGGCATACAGCTTTTCTTCCCCGTCCATGACCACCGTCACGGGGCCCTGCACATAATCCATCAGCGTGGCCAGCGGAATGGCGCCGGTCAGGTTGGCCATATACCCGGTATAATCGGTAATCTCCAGCCCTTCGGCGGCTTTCATGATGGTGTCCCTGTCCGCCTTGCTCAGGTGCTCGTCAGCCACGAACACAGCCCTGATCCCTTTGTTTTTGATCTGAAAAGCGGTTTCCGCGATGCTGACCACCGGGATGCCGTCGATGGTCCTGCCGTTGTCCGGCCCCACAAATACCACCACATGGTACGCCGTGTCGCGTTCCAGCTTTCTCATGATCCTCCGTCCGTGATCTCCGGAACCGACCACCATGGCGGGAAGGACGCCCGAGATCCGCTTTGTGATCTTCTGCTTCTCCATTAAAAGAAAGCGATTTCCGAACCGGATCGCCAGGATGAACAAAAGCTGCAGGAAAGCACCTATCAGATAATAAGAAACCGGCATGCGGCGGACAAACAGCAGTGTTCCGACCACCTGGATAAATGCCGTGACCGCGTTGGCCCCGATGACACGGTTGACGTCGTTCACGCCAAAGTACATCCACAGCCCGCCGTACAGCCTGAAAATGAAAAAAACCGCCACGCACAGCACCGTATAGAACGGAGCGAACTTGATAAAGCAATTGAAGTATGTATCGAAGTTGGATGTGGGACCCACTCTTTGGTAAAAACGTATCATCAGCGCCAGCAGGTACGCCGCGTTAACGGAAACGATATCCAGCATCATGACCCACAGATCATATTTTACGAACCGTTTCACCTTTTCCACGAGGAAAACAACCTCCTTCCGGTTTGGCTCTCCGTATTTCCCGCCCGGATCCCGTTTCCGGGCTTTTCCCTGATATGTCAGCGGGGCAAAATATCATATGTTCGCTTTTTCCTTCTCTATTTCCGTATTCCCGGGGTCCTCAGCCTTCACCAGATCATAGCCGACCCACACGGTGCGCCTGGTATGATCGAATTCAAATTCCACGCAGCAGCGCTTCCGTCCCCTGTCGATCTTCAGAATCACGCCGCGCTGGTTTTCCCAAAGTGGGTCGCGTATAACGCACCGGTCCCCCTCCTCCGCCAGGCGAATGGCGCCAAGAACGCCGTTCCGCCGGTAAATCATATCGGCAAATTCCTTATCCGTCCCCGTGAGCTCGCCTCCGCCCAGCACGCGGATTACGCCGGAAAGCTGTATATGGGGAAAATCCGATGTTTCCGTATACAAAAAAAGGTATCCGGGCAGCCAAGTGTGCGCTACCTCTGTCGGCGTGCCCCTGACCCATTTGCGCTGGATCACCCGTGGATATATGCAGTGCCACCCTGCCATGGTTTTTTCAATATAGGCGGCAATGGCTTCGCAGCGCTGTGTCTCGCAAAACAGGCAGTACGCCCGCATCCGCACCTCCTCCATTCGCGTTGCTTCTCATTTGGGGCCGACATGGCGCCGCCATATCGGACGCCGGCCGTGGATCCGGTTCCGTGACGGCTTTCTGTAACGGTTTTTTGTGTCTCGGTACGCCCCGGCCTGCCAATCCGGTCAGTGCCGGGGCGATTCCAGTCTGTGACTTCACACTGATCTCATTTTAAAACAGCTAATGCTGCTTTAACAGCGCCGGAGGCGCGTATGAAATCGCATGGGACGTCATGCAGCGCATTGCGCTGCATGGAGCGTGCGCAGCACCCGGCATCTCAAATTGGCTGAACCAATTTGAGATGAGTATCAGTCCGCATACAGGAATTCGTTGATGGCTGCCATGTTGGCTTCCTTGTCGATAATATACCCTTTGGCACCGGCAATGATGTCGTATTGCTTCCCATCCCGCGCTTCGATGGGCAGCACCAGCACCTCCACCCTTTCGAACAGATTCACGCCCTGCCTTTTGGCCAGGTAGGCGGTGCGCGCCAGGGTCAGGATGATGCTGTCGATATTGTCTTCGGAAAGGTTATGATACGCCTTGTCGAAAATGGGAGACAGAATCCTGCGGAGGAATTTCATATCGTCTTCCGTGACGCTGTCCAGGTTGATGATTCTTTTGCCCCTGAC
This sequence comes from uncultured Eubacteriales bacterium, assembly GCA_902789365.1. Lineage (GTDB taxonomy): Bacteria > Bacillota > Clostridia > Christensenellales > Aristaeellaceae > RUG756. The sequence continues at coordinate 24,886 of CADANQ010000023.1, read as the reverse complement.
GTCTTCTTCATCGGTACGCCCGTATTCGTCGGTACAGAAAGCAACCTTCCCGTCCAGGGTCGTCGCGACGCTGTTGAACATGCAGCCGATGACCGCCGATTCCCGCAGGCAGCAATTGTACACCGAATCGTACTGCAGCCAGCCGAAGCCGACGGCCTGCAGACCGTTGAGGTGCGTATCCGGGCCGAATTCGTTCAGGTAATAGTCGGCGGCAAGCATATCGATGACCGCCTGGGTGAGCAGTCCGCCCTTCACCTCATCCTGCAGGCGGATCTTCTTGGAGGCCACCATGCCGTTGAGGGCGTTCCGCTCCGCGCGGGTGATATCCACATTGACGCCGCCGTATTCGTCGATCATCGATGCGAGATTCAGGTAATTCAGAGACATGAACAGATGGATGTCCATACCGAAGTTGGCGTCGAAAACCTTCACGACTTCCTCAACGCCGCCGTTGCGGAAAGGCATATCCAGCCTCTGGGGTACGTCGTACCCCTCGTATTCGATAAAGGTGTCCCATGTAAAGCCCAGCAGGCGGATCCTGCCGTCCTTCGGATTCATGGCCACGACCATGACGGTATTGCCCGCGTTGCCCTTGTCGTTGTTCATGCCCTCGTTGCAGAGCAGAAGAAAATTGACCCATTCGTCCTTTTCCGCGCTCTCCGCGGCCGACAGCGCCGGTATCAGCAGGCACAGCGCCGTTGCCAGGGCAAGCAGCCTGATGAGTACCGCCGTCCGCGGGGCGTGGGTGGTGATCCGCTTCATTATCATATCATCCTCCCTTACTGATCGGTCGTCGGCAGGGGTATGCGGTCCTGATCGTAACGGCTGGTATAAATCAGCCGGCCATCTTCGTCGTAGTAACCGGTCCAGCCCGCCACGCCCTGGGCGTTGTTGGTCAGCCTGTTGTATCGGTCCGCGTACCGTTCGTAGACGACACGCCCCAGCGCGTCAAATTGCCGCTCCACGCTGTGATATCCGTCCAGGCAGTTGGTCTGGGCATGATTCGCGTCGAAATAGCCTTCCCATACGCGGTTGCCGTATTCGTCTTCTTCATATTCCAGTATGGCGTAACCGTCGGTGGTAACGACAGGCCTGCCGTCCCGGTCGATGAAGGTGACTTGATGCACCAGGGTGGAAGGATAATACAGCGTGCTCACGCCCCAGGCGCCGTTTAAGGCCGCGCAGCGCTCTCCGCTGACGTCAAGATAATACTTGAAATACTTTTCCACCTTGACGGAATTGCTCAGGTCATAGTCGTACATGGAGGAGGCGTACCCTTCCCCGTTCACCGTGGGATTGCCGGAAGCGTCCAGCCAGGTTTCCTTGTACAGGTTGCCGTAGGAATTGTATTCCCGGCGGATCCCGTACACGCCGTCCCTGGCGTTGGGATTGCCGCTCTGGTCCAGGTATTCCTCCAGGGAGATATCTCCCCGGCTGGTATATTCGCGCCGGACCACACTGTGGCCTTCCGGGCCTTCGACGGCCGAACCGTCCGGTCCGAGATAGCGGCTTTCGACGGCGCGGTCATACCGGTCGTAGGTCTGCAGGACCGCCGCAAAGGACGCCTCCCGGTCCTCTTCCTCATTGACCTCGCGCATCACATAGGTACCCTTTTCGGGATCCTCGCTCACCAGGGTGCGGCTTGTAAAGCCCTTCACCGCAACGGGACGGTTTTTCTCGTCCAGGTATTTTTCCTCGCTGATCCTTCCGCTTCCGGCATAGGAGATGAAATGCGCCGCGTAACCGTCCGCGTTGTTGATATAGCGGTTGTTTTCGTCATAATATTCTTCGGATACGAGGCGTCCCGAATCGTCGAAGGCTTTGTTGACATAAGCGTAGCGTTCGCCCACGGCCCGCACAGTGGCGGCTTTGGCGTCATATTGTTTTTTGTTCATCAGGTTGCCGAGCTCGTCATAGGTATAAACCACAGTCGCATATCCCTGGGCGTTGTTGGTCAGCTTGCCCTCCCCGTCGTAATAGGATTCTTTCACGGGGTTGCCCAGGTCGTCGTACTCGGTGACCTTGGACGCGTAGCCGCGGGTCCCCATGTTCGGAGAGCCGTCACGATCATAATAACTGACAGAGGTCTCCCTGCCGGCCAGGTCATAGGTGTAGCGGACCTCGAAAAACTCGTAATTATACAGGGTCGGCTTGCCGTATACGTCATAGTATCTTACCGCCAGCACCCTGCCGTCCGCGTCCACATCCCTCTCCAGGGAAGAATAGCGCAGCGACGAATGCACGGCATGCTGCCCGCGGGTGTTGAGCAGCTGCTCGCCGATGCGGTGGTTGTCGGCGTCGTAGGTATACTCCACCTCGCTGTAGCCGCTGGGGCCCCAGATCAGAGCGCCGTCCCTGCCGTAATAGGAAATGCGGATGATATTGTCAAAATTGTCGTACGCGTTCCGGTATGAACTGTATCCGCCCCCGATGACCACGGGCTGGCCGTCGGCGTCCAGGAATTCCCGCCTGACAAGGCGCTGCCTTTCGTCCCAGGTGTTGCGCATCACGGCGTATCCGCTGGAATTGACCACCGGCAGGTCATCGTTGTCCAGATAGGTCTCCGTCAGGATGTCGCCGTTCTTGTCCACGGTGCGGCGGAGGGCGGAATAACCGCCGGAAACATAGGTGCGGTTCCACTGATCGTCCAGGTAGCTGATCTCAGTGAGATACAGGTTTTCGTCATAGGCGTACACCAGCGCCGCGTACCCGTTCTTGTTCACCGTGGGGTGATCGTAAGTGTCGACATAGATTGTCCGCCAAAGCTTGCCCTGCGTCCCGTATTCGTAACGGATGCCCGCGTAACCAGCGGATATCATGATGTTCAGGTCCGCGGCATTGAGATACGTTTCGCTGACGCGGCGGTCCTGATTGTCATAGGTATAAACAACAGTGGCGTATCCGAACTGCATTTCGACCGGCTGCAGCCCTTCGTTGAGGTACTCCAGCCGAAGCAGGTTGCCCCTGGCGTCATACTCTCTGCGGATCACCGGCGACCGTTCCAGCAGGGAAGCGATACGCTCCTTTTCGTCCAGGTACTGTTCCAGGATCACGTGGCCGTAGCGGTCGTATTCACGCTGCCATACGCTGAAGCCCTCAGGCAGTCGGACCAGCTTGTCCCGGGTGTCCATATAGCGCACCTGCAGGGTATGGTCGGCGTTGTCGTACACATACCCGATGGCGGAAAAGCCCTTCCGGGTCATGACGCGATTCATGGAAGCGTCATAATAGCTTTCCTTGGTCACGCGGCCGCGGGTATCATAGGTATATTCCACCGCGGCATACCCGTCCCGGATCATCACCAGGCTGTCGCCGACGCGGTAAGAGACCTTGGTGCGGTTTCCCGCCGCGTCATGCTCGTAGGTAACGCGGCTGTAGCCCGCCGGGAGAACCGCGCCCTGTCCGTCGGCGCCGAACCAGGCCTGATCAATCAGGTAGCCGCTGGCGTCGTAGCCGTAATTGACGGAGCTGTAGCCGCCCTTCAGGAGAATGGGCTTCCCGTCCGCGCCGTAATAGCTTTCCGTCAGCTTATTGCCGTGGGTGTCCCAGGTCTGCTTCAGCAGGGCATATCCTTTTTTCTGCAGGATCAGGGCGCCCCCGCCGTCGGTAAACTGTTCGGTCTCCAGGCGGCCGGCGTTGTTATATTCGCATACCCGGAGAGCGTAGCCTTTGGAGGAAACAACGGGCTGCCCCTCGGCGCCGTAATACGCTTCCTTCGTCACGTTGCCGAAAGCGTCGTAGGCATATTCGGCGGCGGCGTAATCCCCGCGGAGCACGAAGGGCGCGCCCGTCACGTCGTAATACCTCTCGCTCAGCAGCCGGTTGTCCTGATCAAACTCGCGCCGCACCTCCGGCGCTCCCAGGGAGACGCCGGTCAGGCGTTCATCCGCGCCGTAATAGGCCTCCCGTGTCTTGTTGCCCCGGACATCGTATTCGCAGACAAAATACGCGTAGCCGTCAACGCATTCCGCTCTTTGTCCTTCGGGGCCGTAATAGCTCTCTGAAAGCATGCGGCCGTCCTCGTCCCAGGTCCATGCCGCTTTGTGATACCCGCCCGCAACCGAAACAGGCCTTAAGTCGTTTCCGAAATAGGCCTCGCTCAGTTTGCGCCCCGCGTAATCAAAGGCGGTCTCCATATGGGCATATCCCATGGACGTGACCACAGGCATACGTTCCTCGTTCAGATAGGTGACCGAGGTCTGATTGCCGTTCCCGTCAAATTCCCTGGTGACCGCGGCATAACCGTCCCGGTTGACGGTCAGGGCGTTGTTTTCGTCGTACCAGGCTTCCTCCAGCGCGTTGCCGGCCCTGTCGACCCTTCGCTCGAATCTGGCGTATCCTACGCCCTCGGCCAGCGTCAGGGCGCCGCTTTTGTCATAATAGGCGCGGCTCAGAAGAACGCGGTCCGCGTTATATTCATAAACGACGGAGGCGTAGCCCGACTGGATCATGATGGGCCTGAGACTGCCGTCCAGATAGTCGACCCGCGTGGTCTGGCCCGTCATGTCATCGTATGTAAGCCGCCGGGCGGCATAACCCTCGCCCACCAGCTCGGGCTGTCCCGTCGTGCCGTAATACGCCTCGAACACCATGTGATGACGGTTGTCATACTGGCGTTCCACGCGGGCGCGTCCGTTGACCGGCACGGGTTCCCCCGCGGCGTTGAAATAGCTGACCAAAGTGGTGTTGCCGTCCCTGTCGTGTCCGTAGGTCACAAAGGCGTATCCTCCGGACTGGATCATCGCCTGTCCGTCCGCGCCGTAGTTCTCCTCCCCGGTGAGCAGGCCGGCCTGATCGTACGTGCGCACCTGCACGGCGGCCTTCCCGCCGGGCGAGGTCAGGCCGCCCCGTTCATCAAAATGCGCTTCCCAGAGAAGGTCGCCGTTATGGTTGTACTCTTTAAGCATAACGGCATAGCCCTCACGGGATGACAGCACCGGCTTATCGTCAATATCAAAATACCGTGCCGCTGTCTGCCGGAGGTCTCCGCTGTAGCCGTATGCCACCCGATGGGCCTGATTCAATACGCTTACGGTCCTGCCGCCGTTGGCGTCAAAGAAAGCCTCCTCCAGCAGCAGATTCATTTTCGGCCCGCCGTAGACCATGCTGCGGGCGTAGGCCCCGGTCAGGCTCTCGCACGGGACGCCTTTTTCATCGAAGTACGCCTCGTAAACGGCAGGCTCCCACATATCCGTCCCGGCATAACGGTACTCGACAATGGCAAGCTGCCTTTCGTCGTTCCGCACGGGCTTCCATTCTGTGTCACGATACACTGTACGGACAACCTGGTTATAGCCGTTGTATTCATTGGTGAGTCCGGCGTATCCGGCTTTCTTTGGGATCAGCTTCATATCCGGCCCAAAGTAGCGCTCCATTTCCTTTTCATCATAGGTATATATTACCCATTTTTCTTTACCGTCAGCAGTTAATGTCCTTGCCCGATGATACCTGTCCTCAATTCTGGCATACCCGTGCTTGCACATCGTATATTCGTCAAGGATATTGTAATATGTGATGCGCCTGTCCCAGTCCGGGCCGTCATATTCATACTCCGCCATATGATAGCCGTCGGTGATCATGGTCCGCTGCCTGTCCGCGCCGAAATAACGAACGGTATGAAGACGGCCGTCGCTGTAATACGTATAGGTAATGGAGGCATAACCGTTAAGCATCTTCACCGGTTCGCCTTGCCTGTCCAGGTAATCGACCCGAATCACACGATCTCCGGAGTCATAGGCATTGACCACGGAGGCGTATCCGTTGCTGCCCATGATCGGCATGTTGTCCGCCCCGTAGTAATCCGTACGGGTCAGGTTGTAACGTTCGTCGTAGGTATTGACCTGGCGGTGCCAGTGTTTGGCGCCCAGGGTCACTTTTCCGTCCGTTCCGTAAATTTCCCGGCTCAGCATCAGCAGGCGGAAGCCCTTCGTCGGGCGCGCCTCGTCGGATTCCTCAAGGCCCAGCAGGTCCTCGATCAGCAGTTCGCTGTCTTTTATTTCCACACTGTAGGCGGTGTACACCGTCACCACCGTCGCGCCGCCCTCGGGGCCGATCAGCGGCCTGCCGTTGGCGTCCAGGTAACGGGTGGTCACGGTCACGGTGTCATTGTTCCTTGAGAAGCTGTTGAGTATCTGGGCATAGCCCCCGGTAGGACGGGTCAGCCTGCCGGACGCGTCAAAATACTCGTCCGAAACCATCAGGGTATTGCTCCAGTCGCACCGGCGGTAGCTGTAGCCCCCTTCCACCTGCGCGCGGCGGCCGTCGGCGGCAAACCTGTCTTCGGTCACGGGGTGGGCGTTTCCGTTGCTGTCGGTCATATAAGTGTACACCGCGGCGGCATAGCCTTTTTCCGTATCGACAGGCTGGCCCCTGGTACCGTAATAATTTTCCGACAGCAGACAGCCGTTTTTGTCCCATGTGTATTCCGCGCGGCAGAACCCCCTGCTGTTCATGGCCGGGGCGCCGTTCAGGTCATGGGTCGTTTCACTGATCAGGTTGCCGTCGCTGTCCCAGACGTTATCGGTCTCGGTAAATTCAGGCAGGGTCAATTCGTTCAGCGTTCCCGAAGCCGTCGTCGGAAGCATTGCGGAAAGCAGCGCCATGACCAGCAGAAATGCCATAGGCTTCTTCATTGTTTTCATCAGTTCCATTTCCCCTTTCCCCGGGCCGGCTCACGGGAGCCCGTCTGTTCGCGGGAATCATATCTGTGATAATAATTCTGGTATTGTTTCCGTCTGTAATAACTCCCCTGTTTCAGTTTTTCACCGTAGAAGACAAAGCCGAGGATGTTCATGCCCGTCATTTCCGCGCTGACCAGCGCCTTGCGGATCTCCCGATGGTCCGTAAAGCCCTGCCGCACAACAAACAGCGCGCCTGCCACCAGGCCTGACAGGGTCATCGGATCGGAAACGATGTTGATGGGCGGAGAGTCCAAAATGACCAGATCATACTTTTTTTCCAGTTTTGCAATCAGGTCCCGCATGGTCTGTGATTCCAGCAGCTCCGCGGGATTGGGGGGCAGATGGCCGGCATGGATGACGTCCGGCATTCCTTTTTCATCCGAAACAACCGCTTCCCGCCACTCACAGCCCCCGTAAAGCACGTCGGAAAGGCCCTTCCGTTCACTGTCATGATGGCGGAATATGTCCCGCTGGCACGCCCGGCGCATGTCCGCATCGATGAGCATCACCTTTTTGCCGCTCATGGCGCAGGAAATGGCCAGGTTGGCGGCGATGGTGGATTTTCCCTCGCCGGAAACGGCGCTGGTGACCATCACCGAGCGGCAGTTTTTGCCGACCATGGTATAAAACAGGTTCATCCGCAGTTTGGCGTAACTTTCCAGGTCTTCCATGCTGCTGCTTTTGTTCAGCAGAAACGCCGCCGGATCATCGTTTTGCTTTTTGGCCCGGGGTACCTCCGATAAAACCGGCGGAGTATAATTATCCGTCAGTTCGTCGGAGCTCTCGACCCGCTGTCTCAAAAGGAACAGGACCGCCAGCGCCGCGGCGGCGAGTCCGCCCCCCGCAACCGCTCCGAAGAGCATACTGCGGAGGGTACTCCGGCCGTTTGGAGCCGCGGGGAGGGGCGCAAAGTCGATTACCTGGGCATTGCCCGCCCCGACCACGTCCTGGATGGCAGTGGGCGCCACGTCCAGAATCGCGTTGCAGAAATCCATGGACATCTGCGCGCTGACCGTCGTGCAGCTCACCCGCACCACGCCCGTCTCCCCCACAGGGGACATGAACACCGTGCTGGCAATGAATTCCGGAACGATGCCCGGGTATTTGGATGACAGCTGCTCCGCCACCCTGTCCATGACCCTGTTGCTCCGGACAACCACCGCGTAAGTATCGATCAGCATCACGGCGCTGGTGATATCCGAGGAACTGGCGTACTGGTAATTGATCAAATTCGGGTTGCTGTTGTTCACATACATGGTGCCGGACGCCGTGTAGGTGTCCACATGATTTCTGTTTCCTCTCCAGTACATGAAACCGGCCGCTATCACCATACACAGGATCACCAGCCAGATCCGCTTCAGTATATACATCATCAGCCTGACAAGGTCGATGCGAATTCCTTTTTTCATACGCGTGTTTCCTCCCCGCGGCGTTTCCTGCCCGGTGTCCGCTGTCATTCCCCCATGACCGGAAACATCGGTTTTCCTTATCCGGAAAACGAATTCCGCTTCCCGGAATCGTATCCCCGTTATACCGGACAAACACGCCCGGCCCTCGGAATGAAATCGTTTGCACACCAAAAGAAGCCTTGCACCCAATTTCACGGTTTTATCTTAATCCATTGATTCCTTCAAGTCAATAAAGAAAAATGAAAGAAAAAATAACGAAAACATAACGAAAACCAACAGAGGAATAATACTGTAAAAAATGATCCGGATTTGATAAATCCGCGCGCAAAAAAGCCCGCCCTTCCGGGCAGGCGCGCGTTATTTTTCGGTGTCGGATCACGGGACCGTCAGGATTTCGTCCATGCTCCTGATCACCTTGTCGCAGACCCCGTGCTTCAGGCAGCTTTCGGCATCCAGCTCCCAGTCGTGGCTTTGCTGACGGGTGAGCATCGCCTGGGTGATCCCGGTCCTTTCCCTGATGTATTCCTTCATATCTTTAATGGCGCGGCGATAGCTGTCCGACGCGTCCAGCACCTTCACCGCGTCGCCGCTCATCCGGCAGCTGCCCTCGTGGATCAGTACCCGCGAGCGGGGCATCATCAGTCTGTTTTTGCCGGCCATGAAGATCAGCCCGGCCGCCGATCCGGCCATACCCATATTGACGGTATATACCGGGGTCACCGATGTTTCTATGGCGTCGATCAGCCCCCACATCATGCTGACGTCCCCGCCGTGGGAATGGATCAGGATCCAGATGGGCCTGCGCTCCCCCGCCGGGATTCCCGCGTCCTCCAGGTTCCAGCGAAGGATCAGCCGCTGGATCTGCAGGCAGTTTTCGTCCACCTCGCCCTCAAGGTACACCCGCCGCCGCTTTTCCAGCGCGAAAAAACTGATATGGTCCGGATGCGGGAGCCCCCTGGGGATTTCCCGGATCACCAGCCTGCCCTCGGAGGGGATGACGCTTTCGCTGTCCCTGTTCATCATCTTATATCTCATCCGATGTATCCTTCCTTTCCGACGATTCGTTTCCGTTCCCGTCCGCCCGTTTTTCGGGACGAAAATATGATACCAGCCGGGGACGGCGGATACAACAAACCTGTGGTTTAATCTGGAAGAACACCCGCAAAAGAAAAAGCTTGGCTATGGCGCCTTAAAAAATGGAGCGGTAGACGAGGCTCGGACTCGCGACCTCCACCTTGGCAAGGTGGCGCTCTACCAACTGAGCTACTACCGCAAAAAAAGGTGCCTTGGGGCGGAATCGAACCACCGACACATAGATTTTCAGTCTATTGCTCTACCGACTGAGCTACCAAGGCATTATGGCGACCCGAAGGGGGCTCGAACCCCTGACCTCCAGCGTGACAGGCTGGCATTCTAAACCAACTGAACTACCGGGCCAAATGATGGGAACAACAGGGCTCGAACCTGTGACCCTTTGCTTGTAAGGCAAATGCTCTCCCAGCTGAGCTATGCTCCCGAATACTGTGACGAGCACAGGAGCCTGTTCCCTACGGTGACCGTAACTGAACGGCACGCATAATATATTACTCGCGATCGGACGGTTTGTCAACCCCTTTTTAAACCCGTCGCAAAATATTTCCCCCTTTCCCCTTTCCCGTTTCCGTTTCCGCCGTTCCGGGCACGTTCCTGCGCCTTGTCCGTCTTCCGTCCGGCAAAACGCGGGCCGCGTCGAATAATTCGCGGCCCGCGTCCCGTAAAGAAGCGGGGCTCTCCGCGGCGGTCTGCCGTCGGGGAAGCCCTTTCCGCGTCAGCCCAGGTTTTCCCTCTGGGCCACGGTCGTCGGCTTTTCATAGCAGGCGAAGGCGTTGTCCACGAGCTTCGCGTCCATCTTCGGGGTGAACATGCTCACCACGGGCACCACGATCATGCCGCCGAGCATGGCCAGGACGCCGGCGTTGATGGGGCTGGCAAAGAAGTAGCCCATGAAAGAGCCGGAAACTTTGACATTGCCCGTCCAGACCAGCAGTTCAAACAGGTTGACGGCAAGGCCCCAGACGAAGGCCGCCCATACCGAGCCGCGGGTGGTTTTTTTCCAGTACAGCCCGTACATGAAGGGGGCCAGGAAGCATCCGGCCAGGGTGCCCCAGCTGACGCCCATCATCTGGGCGATGAAGGCGATGGAGGATTTGTACTGCAGGATGGCGATGGCGGCGGACAGGATGATGAAGACGGCGACGAAGCAGCGCAGCACGTTCAGCTTCTCCTTTTCCCCCAGCTTCTTTTTCTTCGCTTCGTTGATCAGGTCCAGGGTGATGGTGGAGGAGGAGGACAAAACCAGGGATGACAGGGTGCTCATGGACGCGGACAGCACCAGGATCAGTACCACCGCGATCAGCGCGGGCGACAGGCTGACCTCCAGCATCTTGGGCACGATGGCGTCGTATACGCCGCTGAAATCGCTTTCGGCCAGGAACAGCCTGCCGAAGCCGCCCAGGAAATAGCAGCCGCCGGCGACGATGATGGCAAAGAGCGTGGAGATGATGGTCCCTTTGCGGACGGCGTCCTCATCCTTGATGGCATAGAATTTGCCCACCATCTGGGGAAGCCCCCAGGTGCCCAGGGACGTCAGGATAACGACGCCCAGCAGCATCCCGGGATCCGGGCCCAGGAAGGACGTGAAAGCGCCGTGCATGGTCCCCGCCGGGGTTTCGGCGCTCATTTTGCTCAGTTCCGCCATGGAGCCCACCAGCCCGCCGTTGACGTTCAGCACCGCCAGGATGATGGCCGCGATGCCCACGATCATGATCAGACCCTGGATAAAGTCGTTGATGGCGGTGGCCATATAGCCGCCGGCAATCACGTAGACCGCGGTCAGGAAGGCCATCACGACGACGCACCAGGTGTAATCGATGCCCGGGAAGGCCATGTTGAACAGCCGGCTGAGGCCGTTGAACAGCGACGCGGTATAGGGAATCAGGAAAATGAAGGTGATGACCGACGCCACCAGCTTCAGCTTCCTCGACCCGAAGCGCAGGCCGAAGAAATCCGGCATCGTCTTGCTCTCCAGGTACTGGGTCATCAGCCTCGTCCTTCTGCCCAGGATTACCCAGGCCAGCAGGGACCCGATAAAGGCGTTCCCCAGGCCCACCCAAGTGGAAGCCATGCCGTATTTCCAGCCGAACTGGCCGGCATAGCCCACGAAAATGACCGCGCTGAAGTATGAGGTGCCGTAGGCGAAGGCAGTCAGCCACGGGCCGACGGCACGTCCGCCCAGGACGAAGCCGTTGACGTCCGTCGCGTGCCTGCGGCAGTAAAAGCCGATCCCGACCATGATGACGACATAGACAAGAAGCAGTGCAATGGTCATATTCCCCTTCCTTTCATCGGTCCGGGCGCCTTGCCCCGACGACCGAAAACGGATATAATACCTTTCGGGAAGCGCGGGCTTTGCCCGTCCGCCCGGAAGTTTTTCCCTGTTTTTACCGGTACTTGCGCATTGCGGGAGCCGTCCTCTCCTATACGGCTCTCAGACAGGAAAGCCATGATCATCGATTTTCACGCTCACACGTTTCCGGACGCCATTGCCTCCAGGGCCGTCGCGGCGCTGGCCGCGTCCTCCGGCATCCGCCCCTTTTCCGACGGGAGGGCCTCCTCCCTGTCCGCTGCGGCGCGCGCCGCCGGCGTCAGCCTCACGGTGAATCTGCCCGTGGCCACCAGGCCGGGACAGTGGATGAGCATCGCGCGCGCCGGAAAGGAAATGAACGAAACCTCCGGCGCCACGGGCCTTGTTTCCTTCGCGGGCATCCATCCCCGGGACGAAGAGCCCGAACGCATCCTGGACGCCCTGAAGGAAATGGGCTTCAGGGGCATCAAGCTGCACCCCGTCTTCCAGGACACGGCCGTGGACGACCCCCTGACCCTCCGCATCCTCAGAGGTGCCGCGGAGCGGGACATGATCGTCACGATCCACGGCGGCATGGACATTTCCTTCCCGGACAGGAGGGAATGCTCCTGGGAGCGCATCCTGAACATGCTGGAAAAAGCGCCTCCGAGGAAACTGGTGTTGGCGCACATGGGCGCCTGGGGACAGTGGGAGGAGGCCGAGCGCTTCCTCGGCGTCCCGGGGCTGTGGCTGGACACGTCCTTCTGCCTTGCGCCCGACGACAGGCCCGATTTTCTGCCGCGGGATCAGTTTGTCCGGATGGTCCGTCTCCACGGCGCGGACCGGATCCTTTTCGGGACCGACAGCCCCTGGTCCTCCATCCGGGGTTCCGCGGAGCTTATCCGCTCATCCGGCCTCGGTGAAGAGGAGATCGGGATGATCCTTTCGGGGAACGCCCGCGCCCTCCTCGGGGTATGACATCCGGCCTTTCCCGGGACGGCGTCCGCAGGGCGCCGTCCCTTTTATGTGCGGAAAATTCCCGCCCCCGAAGCTCATAAAAAGCTTATTCAGTGGTTTCCTTTGCCACCAGGCGGTCCGCGCCGTAGCGTTCGCGGAGCCTGGGCTTTTCGATCTTGCCGGTGGCGTTCCTGGGGATATCCGCGAAGATGACCTCCTTGGGCCGCTTGTACCGGGGAAGAGCCATGCAGAACTGGTCAATCTCTTCCTTTGTGCAGGTCATGCCTTCCTTGATTTCGATCACGGCGGCGGTCTTTTCACCGAGCCTGCGGTCGGAAAGACCGATAACCGCCACGTCCTTCACCTTGTCGAACCGGCGGATGAAGTCCTCGATCTGGACGGGATAGATGTTCTCGCCGCCGGAGACGATCACGTCCTTCTTGCGGTCCACCAGGTAAATGAAGCCTTCCTCGTCCTGCATGGCCATATCGCCGGTAAAGAGCCATCCGTCCTTCAGGCAGGCGGCGGTTTCCTCCGGGTTGCGGTAATAGCAGGTCATGACGCCGGGGCCCTTGACGCACAGTTCGCCCACGTCCCCCTGCTTTACCTCCGCGCCGTTCTCGTCCACGATGCGGCATTCCCAGCGATAGCCGGGCACGCCGATGGCGCCGACCTTGCGGATGTTCCCGATGCCCAGATGGACGCAGCCGGGACCGGTGGATTCGGACAGGCCGTAGTTGGTATCGTACTGGTGATTCGGGAAATACTCCATCCAGCGCTTGATCAGGGACGGCGGCACCGGCTGGGCGCCGATGTGCATCAGCCGCCACTGGCTCAGGTGGTAATCCTCCAGCTTCAGATCGCCCCGGTCCAGCGCATCCAGGATGTCCTGGGCCCAAGGCACCAGGAGCCATACGATGGTGCACCTCTCGTCCGAAACCGCCTTCAGGATGGTCTCGGGGCGGGTGCCCTTCAGGAGCACGGCCTTGGAACAGGCCACAAGGCTGCCCATCCAGTGGAACTTGGCGCCGGTGTGATACAGCGGCGGAATGCACAGGAAGCAGTCGTCCCTGCCGGTCAGGTGATGCTTTGCTTCCATCTGGGCCGCCTGAGTCAGCGACTGGTGCTTATGCAGGATGGCCTTGGGGAAGCCCGTGGTGCCGGAGGAAAAATAAATGGCGCCGAAATCGTCGTCGGTCAGGTGGATGCCGGGATTCTTGCTGGAGCAGTCCGCGACCAGTTCGTGATAGCTTTCGGCGAAGCTGGGACAGTTGTCCCCCACAAAGATCAGCAGCCTGCCGTGGCTCAGGCGTTCGGCGTTGGTCTCGATGCGGCCGATGAAGGCGTCGCCGAATACGATCACGTCCACCTCCGCAAGCTCCGCGCAGTAGACGATTTCATCCGCGTCGTAGCGGAAATTGAAGGGCACCGCGATGGCGCCGGTCTTGAGGACGCCGAAATAGATCGGCAGCCATTCCAGGCAGTTGTACATCAGGATGGCCACCTTGTCCCCCTTGCCCACGCCGCGGGACAAAAGCATGTTGGCAAAGCGGTTGGCCTTTTCATTGAAAACGCTCCAGGTGATCTCCCTGCGGTAGGGCTTGTTCACGTCCGGCTGGATCAGGTCGAATTCCTTCCATGTCATCCTCCGCCGGTCCCTTTCCTCCGGGTTCAATTCCACCAGCGCCACCTCATCCGGGCACTTCCGCGCGTTTCTTTCCAGGTACTCCATGACGGGCATTTTGATTGTTCCCCCTGCCTTTTTCGTTTTTTTCGGCCCTCCGGGCCTGATTGTTTTTCGGTGATCAGTGTTTCATAATGCCAAACTTATCACTGATATAATACAAAAGTTATCACTCTTCCCGAAAAAAATCAATCCTTCCGGAAAGCGCTTTCTGTTCTTTTATTGTTTTTTTGTGTTATGCGTTTTTCGCGGCGTCCCGCCGTCAGAAAGGCGCCGTCTCCCCCAGACACAGGGTCCTGTCGCTTAGGTAAAAGGCCCTGATCCTCTCGGGCGCGTTGTCCTCCGTAAGCCACCGTCCGTGCCACGGCATCACATAAGCCCACGTCGCCCCTTCCTCAAAGAAGCGTTCCGCCGCGGGAAGCTTCCCGCACTCGTGGAAGCACCGGGGCTTGAGGCCGCAGATCTTTCCCAGCCGGTCGTAGGACGCCCTGTGGGTGGTCTCGCCCCGATAGGTGTCCGATCCCAGGATATCGCATTCGCCGTCTCCGGGATACCAGCCGTCCGTCACGTCGTCGGCATAGCCCAAAACCCACAAAAGGTTATGCAGGCCGAACTCCTCCGTAAAGAACCTCCGCATCTCCCTCCACAGGGCGGCAAAGCTTTCGCCGCCGTCCTTGCCCCACCAGAACCACCGGCCGTCAAACTCGTGGAAGGGCCGCCACAGCACCGGAACGTCCGCGCTTTCCAGGCGGGCGAGGGCCTTTGCCGCTTCTTCCCAGCGTTTCATCAGGCGGCCGTTTTCCTCGCTTCCCGCTTTCAAAAGCCCGGAAACGTCGTGGCGCTCCTCCTTGCTGTCCGGGTAACCGATGCCCTCAACCCCCGTATGCCAGCAGATGGTCACAATCCCGCCGGCGTCGTTCCACCTCAGGGCCCGCTCCGTACAGCCCTCAAAATCGTTGTGGATGAAGTCCAGTCCCCGGATGGCGGGCAGAAATCCCGTGAGTTCCTTCAGATAGTCCATCTCCCTGTCGTGCCAAAAACGTCCGGGGCTTTCCTGCTGGGCCGTCAGGATCTTCCGTCCTTCGCAGCCGCGCAGAAGAGCGTACAGTTTGCGGCAGCGCGCCGTGGCCATGGGATCCGCGGGCAGCGGGGCATTATCGTTTCTTTCCGTCATATACCGCTCCTCTTATTCCAAAAAACAGGGCCCGGAAGCGTTTCCGGAGCCCTCTTTTGGTACCGGTGGTGGGGCTCGAACCCACA
This sequence comes from uncultured Eubacteriales bacterium, assembly GCA_902789365.1. Classification (GTDB taxonomy): domain Bacteria; phylum Bacillota; class Clostridia; order Christensenellales; family Aristaeellaceae; genus RUG756. The sequence goes on along the minus strand of CADANQ010000023.1, from coordinate 9,514 downwards.
CGATCATGGATCAGGGGATTTTAAGTCCCCGGCGTCTGCCATTCCGCCACACCGGCTCACGCGTATTATAACCCAAAGGCCGCCGCTTGACAACCACGTATTTCCTGTCAGGAGGGCCGGGTTTGATAAAAAGCGTACTTTTATAATATCCGAACGCCTGTGAAGCCGGGGAAAATCTTCCCCGGGGGATAAAAAGCCGGCGGCCCCGCGGGGCCGCCGGAGAAAAGCCCTTTTATTCTTCAGTTTTTCGCAAGGGCGTTCAGGTCCACGCTGCCTTCCTTCTTCTTCTTCGAAGCCCGCCAGGCATAGATGACCAGCGCCAGCGCGATGACCCCGTAGGACAGGAATGCCCTGAAATACTCGCCCACCGCGGAATCTCCGAACAGATTGGAGGCCGCGCTCTGGGCGGTAATGAACAGGGAATGGAAAAGGAAGGTGCCGATCAGCGCCTGGGTGTTGGTGGCCCGGTCGATGGAAGCGCCGCCCACCAATATGGCCGCGCCGGCATACAGGCCCACCTGCTCATGGGCGGCATAGGTCTGGAAGGTGCCGATGCCGTCGGACTGCATAAAGACAATCTGGCCCCATCCGGCAAGGACCGTGGACAGCATGATGGCGATCACCCTGGTCCTGTCCACGTCGATGCCCGCCGCGTTGGCCACGGTCTGGCTCTGGCCCACCGCGCGGAATTTCTGTCCCAGGCGGGTGCTCATCACCGTGGAATTGAAAAGGCACAGGAAGCCGATCAGAAGCCATGTGATCACGGGCACCGTAATGGCGTTGTGGCGGTCGGTCTTGCGGAAGATATCGCCGATGGCCGGCACCAGCGTCAGGGCCGCGAAAAACACGACGACGCCGACGGTGACCGCCATCCGCCTGAGGCTGATCTTTTTGCGGGTGTACTGAATCACGGCAAAGGCCGCAGCGCAGAGGCACAGCACATAAAGTCCCGTCAGGAACGGCACCTGCAGGATGCCGTCGACGGCCTTGTACAGCCCCACCGAGCCCGTCAGGTTCAGGGTGTTCTGCACACCGGTGGCGCCGACGATGGTCACCTTGTCGCTCAGGGGAATCAGGGAACCGAAGATGAAGAGGAACAGGAGCTGATACGCGCCGTTTGCGAAGTATCCGAGGATCATCGAGCCGATGGTCTCCTGGCCCTTCATCTTATTGAGCAGCCTGCCGATCAGGAAGCCGAAGAGGGAACCCAGCACCAGGGTGATAAAGCCCGCCATGAGGATGCCCGGAATGCCTGTCACACCACAGGAAATGGTCAGCAGCAGGCCGATCTGTGCGGCCATGGCACCGATGGTGATGGCAAAGTTGATGCCCATGCCCGCAATGATCGGGATGATCAGCGCCAGGACAATGAAGGCGTTGCGGTTCAGCCTGAGAAGCAGCTGGCTGGCCACATAATGGATATCCATGCCGGAAACGATGATGAAGAACACGCTCAGCATGATGAACAGATATGTGACCGCGTATTTCTTGATGTGGTCTGCAAATGATTTCTTATTCACGGCTGGCACCTCCGGACTGCGTCAAAGCGTAAAGGATAATGCCGTTGGAGATCATAATCCTCATGACCTCGCTCAGGCCGCCGCCGGCCACAGCCGAATTGGCGATCTGCTGGCCCAGTACCAGGACGCCCTCAAACAGGAAGACGCCGAAGATCACGTGCCCAACCCGCGCTTTTCTTACCGTCGCGCCGCCGATGAGGATGGCCGAGGCTGCGATAAAGCCCAGCTGACGCGGCGCGTTGTAGAGCTGTGCGTATCCGAAGGCCTGGGAATAGATGACGATGCCCACCGCGGCGATAACCGTGGAAAGGGTCGTTCCTATGGTGCGCATCCTGTCCACACTGATGCCGCTTGCCTCCGCAAAGCGCGGATTGCTGCCTGCCGCGGTCATCGCGATGCCGGTGCGGGACCTGGAGAAGAGCCACATGACAAAGCAGCACAGCAGGAAGACAAGAAGCAGGCCCGTGGGCACCTTCACCCCCAACACCTCAAAGGCAAGGAACCCGTCCAGGATATGGGCGTAGGAATTCAGCAGGCTGTGCGTCACCCTGAGCCCGTGGCCCGAAAGCAGCCAGATGATCTTTGGATTGTTGAAGGGAAGCATCATCCAGCCGATGCACATCAGCGCCACGAAGGAGAAGCCGACATATGTGGAAATGGTCATCTCGCTGCCCTTCATCCGGTTGAGCAGCTTGGAATAGGCGATGCCCAGGGGAACGGCGACGACCATGCCCACAAGACAGGCGAAGATCAGGCCGGGGAAGCCGGTCATGTTGAACTGCAGTGACATAACGACGCCAAGCAGCCCGGCGATGCACCCGATGGTCATGCCCATGTTCAGCCCGATGCCGCTCTGGATACCGGGCATCATCGCCAGCACCAGGATGCCGTACATGCCCATGCGGACCAGGATGTCCCCCATCATCATGGGCAGGGAAATGTCATACAGCACCGCCGCCAGGCACAGATACAGGAAGAACAGGGTGATAATGGTTCTGGGCACGCCGAACCTGGATGTAAGGAAATTCCATCCCACCAGTACCAGGCCCAGCAGCATCAGGGCGATGCCGCCAACCAGGAGTTTTTCGGCCGAAGCGGGCAGCTTCATCGAAAAGCCGATGCCCTTGTCCCCGGTCTCGCCGGTATAGGTGGCGTACCGTGTGGCGAAATCGTCCGAGCCGGGCCAGACGATGTCCTCGATGCTGGTCCGCATGGACTTCTGCAGCTTGGAGCTCAGGTTGTTCAGGTCCGGGATAACGGTCACCAGTTCGCCCCACAGTGCGCCGAAAGCGGCCTCGTTATCCTCCTCAAGCTTTTTCAGCTGATCCGAAGCGGCAAAATAAGTATAATCGGTCTGCGTCTCATATACCGTATCCGCGCCTTCGTCCTTGACCGTTTCCTCCACGGTCTCGCCGCTTGCGGCCGCGGCGGCGCGGCGCTTCGCTTCCGCAAGAAGATCGTCCCTGAAGCGCTCATTGCCCTCGATTTCAGGCACCTTCCTTATGAGCTCCTCCCACAGGGCGTCGTCGTCCAGGCCCTCAAGGGCGCTGAAATCGCCCACCGCGCCGGCCATGGCGGAAACCAGACCGCTCCTGATCTCCGCCTCTTCCCGGGCGTGTTCCTTGTCGCTCATATCCCGGCACAGCCTGATAAACGCGGGTTTCAGATGGGCGTTATCCGCGTTCCCAAGCTCCGGAACAATGTCCGTCAGCAGGGAAAACAGTTTTTCGTCGTCGTCCCCGGCTTTCCCGGTCAGGTCGGTCCAGTCGCCGATGCTGTCCACCAGTTTGACATACAGTTCGGAGTATCTGCCCCGCTCGCTTTCCTTCAGTGTGCCGAAGGCGCGCAGGGCGCTTTCCAGCGACTCAATGCTGTTGAACAGCCCTGTTCTGTCCTCCACCGTGGGATTGGCGTACAGCGCCTCGGCCTCCGCCCGGGCCGCGTCGCCCGCGGCGTCCAGCTCCGCGTTGATGGCGTCCTGTCCACGGGAACGGAAATCCTTTGCTCCGCGCAGCTCCTTCAGTTTGTCCTGGCGCGCCTGGGCAACGATGGAATCCACCAGTCCGTCGGACGCCGCGTGCAGCACCGCCTGGGTGCGCATGTCGTCAAGGGAGGCCACGGATTTGCCGCTTCCCGCCATGATATAGCCGATGACCGCCAGGACGATCAGTACCGCGGCGATCCCAAGAAGCACAAAGCCGAAGATCCGCCGTCCGGACAGGCCTTTTTTGCTTTCCGGATCCGTATGCTTGTTCTCCACGCTCAGACTCATTTGTGCTTCCCTCCTTTCCTGGACGCGCCGGACATGGCAAGACCGAAGTCCACGTCCGAATCCTCGGGCCTGAGCACCGCTTCCACCCGGCCCTCGGCAATGATGGCGATCCGGTCGCATACCGACCGCAGTTCCTGCAGCTCCGAGGACACCATCACGATGGTCATGCCCGTATCCCTGTTCAAACGCACCAGGGTATCCAGTACCAGCTGCTTTGCGCCGATGTCGATGCCCCGGGTGGGCTCGGCCACAAACAGAAACTTCGGCTCCAGGGTCAGGGCCCTGGCGACGCACACCTTCTGCTGGTTGCCGCCGGAAAGGGTACCCACCGGCTGCTGAGCGGACGTGCAGCGGATATCCAGGTCCTTCACCATTTTATCCGCGTGGGCGCGGATGGCGGCGGCGTCCTTCTGGCCCAGCCATTTTTTCAGGAACCTGCCGTTGACCTGCATCGCCGAAAAAACGATGTTGTCCTCGATGCTCTGGTCCAGCAGCAGCCCCACGCCGCGCCGGTCCTCGCTGACCATGGCCAAGCCGCTTTTAAGCGCTCCGGAGGCATCGTTCAGGGGCAGTTCCTTCCCGAAAAGCTTCACTTTTCCGGCCGCTTCGTACAGTCCCATGATCCCGTTGGGTATCCCGATCTTTCCCTGTCCGGCAAGGCCTCCGATCCCCAGGATCTCGCCTTCCATCACATCCAGGTTCACGCCCCGGGCAACTTCGCCGGGCATGTTTACCCACAGGTTCCGGATCTCCATGGCCACGTTCCCTTTGATCTCCCCGTCGCGTCGTCCGGCGGTAATCGTGCTCTCGTCCCCTCGCCCGATCATCAGGGCGGCCAGCTGTTCCTGATTCGTTTCATTTTTGTCCAGCGTCTTTACCAGTTTGCCGTCCCTGAGGATGGTAATGGTATCCGCCGCGTCCATCACCTCGTCCAGGCGATGGGTGATAAATATGATGGCGATCCCCCTGGAAGCGATGTCCTTCATCACGCCCAGAAGCTGCTGCGCCTCGGACTCGGTCAGGACCGCCGTGGGCTCGTCAAACACAAGGACCTTCATGCCCAGTTTGTCGATCTCGCGGGCAATCTCGATAAACTGCATGTGCCCCACCGGCAGGCCGCTGACCATGGCCAGTTCGTCGATCCCCATGCCCACGCTGTCCAGCGCCTTCCGGGAGTCCTCAGCCATCTTTTTCCTGTTCAGGAATTCCAGGTCCCTGCTAAGGACACGGCTGACCGCCCAGGGTCTGGTGATCTCACGGTTCAGCTTGATGTTGTCCGTAATGGAAAAACCGGGGATCAGCATAAATTCCTGGTGCACCATGCCGATGCCCCTGGCCATGGCGTCCATCGGGGAAAGAATGTTCGTCTTTTCTCCGTCCACAATCACCTCGCCCTGGTAACCGCCGGTGGTATGGATCACGGGCATGCCGAACAGCACGTTCATCAGGGTGGATTTTCCGGCCCCGTTCTCTCCCAGCAGCGCGTGAATCTCACCGGGACGGATGCGAAGGGTAACGTCCTTCAGAACCGCCACCGAGCCGTATTCCTTGGTGATATGGTTCATTTCCAGAATATAATCTGCGGACAAGCAGCCAGCCTCCCTTGCCAAAACATTTTAAAAGCCGCCCGGAGGCATCCGGCTTTACGGATCCCCCGGACGGCTGCAGAAAATCAGTTGACCTGTATCAGTCGAGGTAATCGGCGAAGTCGATGGGATCGAGCTGAATCAGGTAATAGTTGGCATATTCCTTGCCCGAAGCGTCAACATACTTGTCAAGCACGATGTCGCCGCCGGCGGCGTTGCAGAAGCAGGCGGTCAGGAAAGCTTCGTCAACCTTGCCTTCGGTCTTGCCTTCGGCATAGGCGCAGGCATACTCGAAGCCGGCGTTGATCATGGACATGTTCACGGGCAGGGCCCAGGTGGAGAAGCGGCCGACCGCGTCGTGATCGTTCAGGTAGACAGCCAGGTTCTTGATGGCGCCGTTAATGTCGCCGTAGGTGGCGGTGAGGCCGAAGGCTTCCTGGAATCCGTGATAGGGGCTGGGGCAGCAGGGCAGCGCATAGTAGGCGTTGGGCTCGTTGATGATCGCCTGCTGGAGAGCGACCTGCAGACCGCAGTTGGTGCAGTAGAAGCAGACCTTTTTGCCTTCGTATTCCTTCATGACCTTCGGGATATCCTCGAGGACGGCGGCCTGGGCGCCGGACATGCCCGCGTCACCGGTGGGATCGGGGCAGTCACGCTCGACAAATTCGATGCCGTAGCTCTCGGCGGTGGTCCTCATGGCATCGCGCTTGGCAACGATGGTTTCATAGGACAGATGGCGGGCGAAGGAATAGTGAACGATGACATCGCATTCCCACATGTTGGCGATGTCCGCGACCTGGTAGCCGCAGCCGATCTCGTCGTTGGCCAGCACGATGTCGGCGGCCGCGGAGATGTCCGCGGGATCCTCGGCGGGAACGCCGGCGATCAGAAGGATGTCCTCACGGCCCATGTCCTTCAGGATCTGGGTGTAGGCGGCGGTGGCGCCCTGCACGGCCTGGACGAAGATGATGGCCTTCACGTCGGGATCGGAGGCAAAGGCGATCAGCTTGGAGATGGTGGTCTCCACTTCGGAGGAGAAGGCGTCGGGATAGGTGTCATGCAGCACGATATTGGGATATTTTTCCTTCAGGGAGGTGGCGGCATAATATTCTTCCTCACCCTGGGAGGTGGTGCCGGTCATAATCGCGATCTTGTAGGTCGCGCCTTCGGACGGCTCCGCGAACGCGGTGCAGCACAGGCTCAGAAGCATGGCGGCAGCCATCAGGACAGCAAGCAGTTTCTTCATGTGGTGTTCCTCCTTCAATTGTGCGCTGTTGCAGCGATATACATCGAAAGTATAGAATACCGGCCGTTTCCTGTCAACCTGTCCCGGCCTTCTTCCCGGGCCACGGGTTCTTTGAAACCGCGAAAAAAACAATGGAAAAACAGAAACGACTGTTTTTGCTCATTCATTTCAGCCGTTCCCCGGATCACAGCCGTCCGCGTCTCACGGAATCCCGCGCTTTGCCCGGCACGAACCCGGGGCGGACTTCCGGACAATAATAAGAAAAAAAGTATAAAAAGCCGCTTTCAGGCGCTGTTTCGGGCTTTTCAACTATTCTCGCTTGTGCTAAAATAGGTCTGCAAACGTTTGCGCTCCGCAATCCGACAGATCAAAGGAGGTACCTTGGATGCAATACGGTTACTTCGACAACGCGGCCAGGGAATACGTCATCACCGACCCCCGCACACCCATGCCCTGGGCCAATTACCTGGGCAGTCCCGCCTACGGCGCCATCGTCACCCAGAACGCCGGCGGCTATTCCTTCGTCAAGTCCGGCGCCGCCGGAAGGATTCTCAGGTATATATTCAACCAGTTCGACGAGCCCGGCCGGTATATCTACCTGCGGGACGACGAAAGCGGCGATTTCTGGTCCGCCTCCTGGCGTCCCACGGAAAAGCCCCTGGAAAAGTATAAAACCGTCTGCCGTCACGGCACCTCCTATACCGAAATCGAATCCCTGTACAGCGGCGTAAGGTCCAAAGCCCTGTATTACGTCCCCCTGGACGCCACCCATGAGGTCTGGCGCCTGAAGGTGACCAACGAATCCGACAAGCCCCGCACCTTATCCGTCTTCGGCTACGCCGAATTCACCACCGAGTCCTTCTACACCCAGGACCTGGTGAACATGCAGTACACCCAGTTCATCACGATGACCGAGTTCCACGATGATTTCATCCTTCAGCGCATCAACCGCTTCTGCCACGTGAACCCCGACGGCTCCAACGGCTCAGAGCGTTTCTTCGGTCTGGCCGGCGCCCCCGTGGTCAGCTATACCGGCCGCAGGGAAAGATTCCTGGGCCCCAACCGCTTCGTCAACCCGAAGGCCGTCGTCGAGGGACGTCTTGACGATTCCCTCAACTTCAACGGCAATCCCTGCGGCGCGCTGCATACCGTCCTCACCCTGGCCCCCGGCGAAAGCGCTTCCCTGGCCTTCATTCTGTCCCAGCGCACCCAGTCCGAGGCTCGCAAGCTGATGGATACCTATCGGGAGGATGTAGCCGGCAAGGTCGAAAAGGAACTGGAGGAACTGAAAACCTACTGGCACACAAAGCTCAACAACCTGGACATCCGCACCCCCGACGAGGACCTGAACACCATGGTCAACACCTGGAACGCCTTCCAGTGCTTCACCACCTTTGTCTGGAGCCGCGCGGCCTCCCTCATCTACTGCGGCGAGCGCAACGGCTATGGCTACCGCGACACCGTCCAGGACATCCAGGGCATCATCCACCTGGATCCCGACATGGCCAGGGAGCGCATCGAATTCATGCTCAGCGCCCAGGTCCACCACGGCGGCGGCCTGCCCCTGGTGAAATTCACCCACAACGCCGGCCATGAGAACACCCCCGAGGACGAAAGCTACGTCCGGGAGACCGGTCATCCCCATTACCGGGCCGACGACGCCATGTGGCTGTTCCCCACGGTATACAAGTACGTCGCCGAGACCGGCGACAAGGCCTTCCTGGACAAGGTCATCCCCTTTGCCGACAGGGACGAGGGCACGGTCCTTGAGCATCTCAGGCGCGCCATCGATTTCACCCTGAACCACCTCGGCGCCCACGGCATGCCCGCCGGACTGCACGCCGACTGGAACGACTGCCTCAAGCTCGGCGCCCAGGGTGAAAGCGCTTTTGTGGCCTTCCAGTTCTATTACGCCCTGAAGGTCATGGACTGGCTGCTGCCCGAAAAGAAAGAGAACGACGAATACCGCGCCTTCATTCAAAAGACCGCCGCGGAGCAATTGGACAAGATCAACAAAAACTTCTGGGAGGACGACCGCTGGCGCAGGGGCTTTGCCGAGGACGGGCAGGTCATCGGCTCCAAGTCCAACATCGAGGGCTCCATGTGGCTCAATCCCCAGTCCTGGGGCGTCATCAGCGGCGCGTCGACCCCCGAGCAGAGCGAGATTGCCCTGGACACCACCGAAAAACTGCTGAACACCCCCAACGGCGTCGAACTGATGACCCCTTGCTACAAGGAACACGCCTTCGACGGGGCGGCCATGCTGCTCTTCAACCCCACCACCAAGGAAAACGGCGGCATTTTCTGCCAGGCCCAGGGCTGGATCATCCTGGCCGAAAGTCTGATGAACCACGGCGGCCGCGCCTTCAGGTATTTCAAGGAAAGCTGCCCCGCCGCCTACAACGACCGCGCCGAAATCCGCGAGGTGGAGCCCTACGTCCACAGCCAGTTCATCGAGGGCCACGAAACGCCCCAGCCCGGCCGCGCCCACGTGCACTGGCTCACCGGCACCGCCTCCACCGTCATGGTCGGCTGCGTTGAGGGCATCCTGGGTCTGCGTCCCACCCCCGACGGCCTGCGCATCTCCCCCGCCATCCCTGCCGAGTGGGACGGCTTCACCATGGACAAGACCTTCCGCGGCAAACGTCTCCACATCACCGTGGACAACAGCGCCCACAGGGAAGGCGGCGTCTCCAAAGTGCTGGTGGACGGTGCCGAAGCAAAGAGCGAGGTGCTCACCGACGACATGCTTCGCGACGGCTCTCAGATCACGGTCGTCATGTAATCCGTCCGGTATCTGTTCAGTCCTGCGGACAGAACAGATACCGCGGGGGGTACCCGTACCCCCCGCGAACCCCCCGGGCGAAGAACGGAGTCCGGGGAAGGGAAA
>CADANQ010000022.1 GCA_902789365.1 uncultured Eubacteriales bacterium | reverse complement strand
TTCCCGCAGGATCGGTGAGGGGTTCGCACCCGGCCGGCGGTGCCGCTTGGACGCAGGAAACCGGCGCCGCCGGCGAGGCTCAGGACTCGGGGAAGGGGTCTCCCTTCCCCGGACTCCGTTCTTCGCCCGGGGGGATCGCGGGGGGTACGGGTACCCCCCGCGGTATCTGTTCTGTCCGTAGGACTGAACAGATACCTTCCGCCTCAGGACGGGGCCCCGGTCCGCATCCGCATCAGCGTAAGCCGCGGCTGCTCGGAAAGGTCCTCCCTCGTCACCCGAAGGACGTCCGCCTCCTCGGCGCGCAGCCCCTTTTCCGCGCACATCCTCAAAAACGGCGCGGCGTCGGAAATGGGCCAGGACGCGTTGTACGCGGTGCGGTAGTGCATCGGGATGATCATGGCGGGTGCGAACATCTCCGCCGTCCGAACCGCCTGCGCCGCGTCGATGGTGAAAAAGCCGCCCACCGGGATCAGGAGGATGTCCGTCCTCCCCGCGGCCGAAAGCATTTTTTCGTCCGGCAGGTGCCCGAGGTCGCCGCAGTGCAGCACCCTGAGGCCGTCCATTTCGATCAGCATCATCAGGTTTTGGCCGCGCTTTTTGCCTCCCTCCCCGTCGTGGAAGCAGGGAATGGCGGTGATTTTTACGTCGGGCAGCGGCATGCTTATCCCCGCCTCCCGGATGATCACGGGCGAACCCGTCACCTTGTCGGTGAAGCTGTGGTCGCCGTGGGCGTGGGACACGGTGACGACGTCGGCGCGCACCTCGCTCATCGGATAACCGGTCGACGCGTCGTAGGGGTCGGTGACAACGCGCTGCCCGTTTTTGTCCTCCAGCAGGAACTGGCTGTGCCCCTGATATCGGATCAGCATCAGATGGGACGCTCCTTTCCCATGAAGACCAGGGCCAGGGAACCGGGACCGCAGTGGGCGCCGATGACCGGGCCGATCATCTGGACGCGGATCTCCTTCAGGCCGGGCAGGCGTTCGGCGATCTTTGTCTTCATCCGCTCCGCCTCCTCGGGGGCGTCGGCGTGCATGACGATGACGGTCTTGCCCTCGGGATCGCCGATATACTCCAGCATGCGCTCAAAGATCGTCTGCAGGGCCTTTCTGCGGCCCTTGGCCTTTTCGATGGCGTCCATCTTGCCGCCGCGGCCAAGAACGATGATGGGCTTGATGTCCAGCATCGATCCGAAGAACGCGGAGGTGGGCGACAGCCTGCCGCCGCGCTTTAAGTAGGTCAGGCTTTCAACCGTCAGCCATACCTGGGCTTTCAGGCGGTTATCGATGATCCATTTTTCCACCTCTTCCATCGAGGCGCCCGCCAGGTACATGTCGTGGGCGGCTTCGATCAGGAGGACCATCGGCACGGAGATGGACAGGGTGTCCACGATCTTCAGCTGCCTGCCGGGATAACGGACCCTGAGCTCGTCCCAGGCCTCGCGGCAATAATTGAGGGTGGCGCTCATGTTGGACGAAAACGCAACGTACAGGATATCCTTGCCGTCGGCGAGGAAGGGCTCGAGAAATTCGATATAATTGATCTTGCTCAGGCAGCTGGTCACCGGGACCGAGCCGGCGCGCATTTTGTTGAAGAATTCCTTCAGCTTTTCCTCGCCTTCCCGGCCGTTGTCGTCCAGATATTCCACGCCGTCCAGCGCGTAGGGCATACGGATGACCGGGATGTGCCTTTCGTCCGCGATTTTGTATGACAAATCGCTGTCGCTGTCCGTTATAAAGACATAGGTCTGTTCGGCCATAATCTTTTCCCCCTTAACCGGATTCGTAAAATAATTAACAATCCTTTCGCATTGTATCATTATCTATGTCAAATTGCAATCTTATCCGCGGATATCAGGCGTTTTTCTTCTCGCCCTCCTCCTCCTCCCGGAAATTCATGATATCGGCCAGCTTTTCCACGACGCGCACAGCTTCCCGCATCATTTCCGTCACGTCCTTCCCGTTGTCGCGCAGCAATATGGCCGCCTGGGAGGAGGCGGAGAACATCAGCCGGCTGTCCGTCCTCGTCAGGGCAAGGTACAGCCTTTCCGGGTCCGGGCATTTTTCCAGGATGAAGCTCAGCAGCCCCTTCGTTCCGGTGACCCTGGATACGAACAGCGCGGAGGAGACCGCCTTGAGATGGGCCACGTCGATCAGGTTCATGACGCTTTCCGGAATCTCGCCGAAGCGGTCGATCAGCTCCTCGATCACGTCCTCCCGGTCCTCCCGGTTTCGGATGAGGGAAATGCGCTTGAACACCTCCATGCGCTGCCTTTCGTCCCGGACATAGGTCTGGGGCAGGAAGGCGTCGACCTTCAGTTCGACGCGCGTCTCGACCCCGGCCGACGCGCCGGCGCCGCCCTTGATTTCCCGCACCGCCTCCTCGATCATCCGGCAGTACAGGTCGTAGCCCACCGCGGCGATGTTCCCGCTCTGCTCCGGGCCGAAGATGTTGCCGGAGCCGCGGATCTCCAGGTCGCGCATGGCCACCCGGAAGCCCGAGCCGAAGGCGGTGAATTCCCGGATGGCGTTCAGCCTTTTTTCGGCCACCTCGGAAAGCATCTTGTCCTTCTTGACGGTAAAATAGGCGAAAGCCGTCCGGTTGGACCGTCCCACCCGTCCCCGCAGCTGATACAATTGGCTCAGCCCGTAGCGGTCGGCGTCATAGACGATCATGGTGTTGGCGTTGGCCACGTCCAGGCCGTTTTCGATGATGGTGGAGGACAGGAGCACGTCGTACTTGTGGTCGTAGAAATCCAGCATCACGTCCTCCAGCAGATTCCCCGGCATCTGCCCGTGGGCCACCGCGATGCGTATGTCCGGCAGGATGCTCCTCAGGTGGGAGGCGAAGGTATCGATATGCTGGACGTGGTTATACAGGAAATAGACCTGTCCGCCCCGTCCCGCTTCCCTTGTCACCGCGTCCCGGACCAGGGCGTCGGAGTATTCGGTCACATAGGTCTGCACCGGGTGCCTTTCCTCCGGCGGGGAGGTCAGAAGGCTCATGTCCCTTACCCCGATCATGGACATGTGCAGCGTCCGGGGGATGGGCGTGGCCGAAAGCGTCAGCACGTCCACCTGTTTTTTGAAGTTCTTGATCTTTTCCTTGTGGCTGACGCCGAACCGCTGCTCCTCGTCCACCACCAGCAGCCCCAGGTCCTTGAAAACCACCTTGTCGGAGAGCAGCTTATGGGTGCCGATGACCACGTCCAGCCTGCCCTCCTTCAGCTCCGTCAGGATGCGCCGGGTATCCTTCGCCGAGCGGAAACGGCTGAGCACCTCGGCGCGGACCGCGAAAGCCTGGAACCGTTCCTGCACGGTGTAGTAGTGCTGCTGGGCCAGGATGGTGGTGGGGCACAATATGGCCGCCTGCTTCCCGGACATGACGCACTTGAACACCGCCCTCAGGGCCACCTCGGTCTTTCCGAAGCCCACGTCCCCGCAAAGCAGCCGGTCCATGTTCGTCGGCCGCTCCATATCGCGCTTGATGTCCTCCACCGCGTTCAATTGGTCGCCTGTCAGCTCGTGGGGGAAGGCGTCCTCGAATTCCGCCTGCCAGGGCGTATCCGGCGCAAAAGCATAGCCCGGCTTTTCCTGCCTTTCCGCGTACAGCTTCACCAGGTCGAAGGCCAGCTCCTTCAGGCCGGCGCGCACCTTTTTGCGCTGTTTGAGCCACCGGTCGTCCCCCAGGCTGTTGAGCTCCGGGGGCTCGTCCCCGCCGCCGATGAATTTCTGCACCCGGTCGAACTGGTCCGTGGGGACGTAGAGCCGGTCGCTGCCCCGGTACTGGATCAGGAAATAATCCCGCCAGGAACCCTCGCTCTGCAGGCGGACCGTGCCCTTGTATATGCCCACGCCGTGGCTTTCATGGACCACGTAGTCCCCTTCGGACAGGTCGGTGAAGGCATCGATCCTGGCCGACGCGGTATCCCGGCGCACATTGCGCTTCTTTTTTTCCTGACGGGAGGCGCCGAAAATATCGGAATCCGCGATCACGTTCAGCCCGTCCCCGGTCAGGATGAAGCCCTGCCCGAGGGAACAGGACAGAATGCCCTCGTCGGGAAGGGAGGCGGAATCGTCCGGGATCACCCTGACGTCGATATTGAACTCGCTCAGGGCGTGGATCAGGCGCTGCTGCCGGTTTTCGCCCCCGGCGCACAGGTAAAACCGCGTTTTTTCCTGCCGCCAGGTCCTGATATCGTCCGCCAGGTCCTTAAGCCGCGAAAAATATTTGACGGAGTTCGTTCCGGGCCAGGACATGACCCGGTCGGCATGGAAGGAAAGCTGTCCCCGGAGGAATTTCTGAAGCGTCACGGTCTGGAAGGCGTCAAGGGACGCGCGTACCTCGTCCCGTCCGAAAAGGGCGTTCTTCCATTCCCATACGGCGTCGCCGCGTTCCGCGGCCGCCTTCAGGTCGGCAAGGAATCCCGCCTCCCGGTCGTCCCAGGCCTCGGAAACATGCTCCGGATCGTCCAGGAACACGACGGGCGGCTGATCGAACCAGGACCAGACCCCCGTCCTTTCAAGGCCCAGGAATCCGGACCATTTCATCAGGTCCCCGGGATACTGGCCGGAGGCTTCCGTTTCCAGGATGCGGTCGCTTTCGCCCCTCAGGCCGCCCGCCTCCAGGGAAGCGGCCTCCTGGCGGGCAATCATGTCCCCGACGGCGCGCTGCATGTCCTTCACCCGGGCGCTGTCCGGCCGGTCCCACAAAAAGACCCGGGCGGGATAGATTTTTGCCTCTTCCTCCAGGTTTTCCACGCTCCGCTGCGTCAGCGGATCGAAAAGGCGGACCAGGTCGATCTCGTCCCCGAAAAACTCCACCCTGAGGGCCCGTTTTTCCCCGGCGGGCCAGATATCGGCGATGTCGCCCCGCATGGCGTACTGCATGGGGCCCTCCACCATGCTCCGGCGTTCATAGCCGGCCCGGCGCAGCTTTTCCCCCAGGTCCTCCCGCTTCATGGCCATGCCCCGGGATACGCCGATGCTCTTCTCCCGGAATTCCCGCATGGACCCCAGGGGCAGCATCAGGCTTCCCGCCGACGCCACCAGCACGTCCACCCGGTTTTCCGCCAGGGCCCTGAGGGTTTCCAGGCGCTGCTCCGCGTTTTCCGTTCCGCCGACCCCGTCCACAAACAGGACCTCCCGGTCGGGAAGACAGCGGCATCTTTCCCCGATCCACGCGGCGATCTCGCCGGCCATCCGTTCGGCCCGACGGGGAGAGGACGTGACAAACAGCGCCTTTTTCCCTATTTTTTCCGACGTCACCGCCGAAAGGAGCGCTTCCTGCCCGTCGCAGACGTCATAAAGCGCGGCGCTTTCATTGCCCCTGACGGGCCCCTCCGCGATCTCCTTCAGGCGGCCGGAATAAAACAGATCCAGATAACTCATCGATCCTCCAGCAGGTCATTTTCTATATTATATGCGCGCCGCCGTCAGGATCGCCGGAAGCCTTTTCCGGCTTCGCGCGCACGTTAAAGCGGTTCATGCAGAGGCTGATCCCGTTCCTGATATAAAAATCCGCCGCGTCGGCGGCCAGGCAGTAGGCGTCATACGCCGTTTTCCTCTCCTCCGGGGTGGCATAGGAGGAGAGGACCCAGTCCTTCAGGTCCCATTTTTCCGGCGCCCTGCCGATGCCCACCCGGATCCTCGGGAAATCCTCCCGCCCGGTCAGGTAAACGATGTTCCGCATCCCGTTGTGGGTGCCGGGCCCGCCGCCGGCCCGGACCCGGACCTGGCCGAAGGGCAGGTCGACATCGTCGTGGATCACCATCAGGTCCGCCGGCTCGCATTTGTACCAGGAAATCAGTTCCGCCACGGCCTGGCCGGACAGGTTCATGAACGTCTGGGGCTGAACCAGGACGCACCGGGTATCCCCGACCGTTCCCTCGCCGATGAGGGCGTGGCATTTCAGCTTTTTCAGGGGGATATTCTCCTTTTCCGCCAGCAGCTCCACCACGTCAAAGCCCACGTTATGCCGCGTGCGCGCGTACTGGCTTCCCGGATTCCCAAGACCGACGATGATTTTCAGATCCATCCCGGACTCCTTCCCGGACCGGAGGGAACCGGTCCTCCAAAAAACGCGTCAGGGCCTCCTCCTGCCGGAGGGGCCTTTAAAACCGCGTCCCGCCCTTCCCGAACCCCGAAAAAAAAGCGGGAAGAAGCAAAAAAAGACGCGTATATCATTATACCATGATTTATTTACGATTAACAGAGAAAAAAATATGTAAAAACAGGCTGAAAGCAGGTTTAAAAAAGCCTCCGCTCTTGACCTTGTAATAGTTTTGTAATATAATTTAACAGAATTTAAAGATTTTCAGAACCCTTCTCCCGATTTATGCCATCAGAACGGAGGGACTTTATGGTTCGTTTCACTGAAAGGTTTTCCCCTGCCGCGCAGGCGGCCGGGCGGCGCGGAACGCCGCGCGTTTTCGGACTTTCCCGTATTATAAGGGAGGTTTGCCTCCTTGCGGTCCTGTGCCTGGTCCTCACGCTTGTTCCCGCCGGGCTGTCCTCCTCCCTGGCCGACACGCCGGGCTCGGGCTATGTCAATTACAACCGTGTTTTTTTCCGCAAAACGCCTTCCGCCGCCAACAATTCGGAGTACTGGGGGCTTCTTGACTATGCCTGGCCGGTGACGATTCTGGGGAGCGAAACCAACTCTGACGGCGCCTGGTACAGGGTGGAGACCGCCCTGCCGCGGGATCCTTCCCTTACGGTCGCCGGGTATATCATGCAGCGCTACGTTACCGTCACGGTGCCCTTCGTCACTTCCGCGCCGACCGCCGCGCCCACGGCGCCCCCTGCCGTTTCCCAGGCGGCGTATATCAATACCGACCGGGTCTATTTCCGCAAAAACGCCGGCACCGCCTCCGACAACTGGGGCCTTCTGCCCATCGACTGGCCCGTGACGGTCACCGGTTTCACCTATGTGGGCGGCGCCAAATGGTACGGTATCTCCGCGGTCCTTCCGGGCGGGGGGGACACGCCGGTCACGGGCTATGTCCGTTCCGATTTCGTCACCCTTGGGGCCTCTGCGACTCCGTCGCCCTTCCCTTACGCCGAAGCGGAGGCGGCCGATTTTTCCGGCTATGCCCTGGTTCTTTACAGCGGCGTCAACGTCCGCCTGACCGCGGACCCCGCCTCCGCCCCTGTCACGGCGCTTATGTCCGGCCAGGTGGTGACGGTGCTGGAGGGCGAAAGGGACGGAGCCGTGCATGTCCGGCTTCAGTCCGCGGAGGGCTTTGTGAGCGCCTCCTCCCTTAAAATGCTGACGACGGACGAATACGCCGCCCTGACGGACCCGAACTACATTCCCGTCATGAACGATCAGCCGGACGCTTCCGAACCGCCGGCCGAAACGGCTGAAGACGCGGCCGTTAATTCTTATGAAGAAACAGGTGCGGACGCCGGCGTTCTCTCCGGCTATGCCCTGGTCGTAACCGACGGCGCCGCCCTGCGCCTTGCCGCGGACCCGAACGCCGTTTCCTTCACGTCCCTTCCCTCCGGGCAGATACTGACGCTGCTTGACGACGGGGAAAACGGCATGTTCCATATCCGCGTCCAGGTGCTGGAGGGGTTCGTTTCCGGGTCGGATATCCGCCTCCTGACGGAGGAGGAATACGCCTCCCTGATCGATCCCTCCTATACGCCCGCGCCCTCCCCCGCCCCTTCGCCGACGCCCGCGCCCACCTTTACCCCGGAGCCGACCCCGGCTTATCTGATCCTGGGCTACATCCAGCTGACCAGGGGCGGCGTCAACCTGCGCTCCGAGCCCGGCGGCGCTTCCCTGAATCCCTCTGAGGAAACGCAGCTGATCAGGTACACCTACCTCCCCTACATCCAGCAGCCCGTCTTCCATGACGGCTGGTACTGGATCCGGGTCTATTCCCCGCAGCTGGACGCCTACGGCTATATCCGGTCCGACTGCTATCAGATCGTTTCCGCCACCCCGGTTCCCTCGCCGTCCGCCTCCGCGGATATGGGCCCCGAAATCACCGGTTACCTCCGTCTTACCCGGCCGGACGTCAACCTGCGCTCCGTCCCCGGCGGCAAATCCCTGACCCCGGATGAAAAGGACCGCCTCACCTCCGACGCCCCCATCCCCTTTTACGGGGTTCCCGTCAGCCAGGGCGGCTACACCTGGGCCTTTATTTGCCATAACGGCGTGTACGGCTACATCCGCTCCGACTGCTACGAAATCCTTCTTTCCACCGAGACCCCGGAGCCCACGGCCACCCCCGCCCCGATCCTTCTGGGTTATATCCGCACCGTGGCCCAGGACGTCAACATCCGCAAAGCTCCCCGAGGGGGAATCCTGCTCCAGGTAAAGGTCGGGACCATCCTGCCCTGGTACGGGGATACGGTCCTTGAGGGCGAAACCTGGAAAATGGTCTGGCTGGAACAGAAAAAGACCTATGCCTATGTCCTGGGTTCCCTGACCGGGGAATACACCTATGTCACCCCCGAGCCCGCCCTTACGCCCGCCGCCGCAACCCCTTATCCCTCCGCCGCACCGACGCCGGTCTATGTGACGCCCGCGCCCGCGGCCGTTTTCTCCCCCGCGGTTCCGTACGGATACGCGGTCACCTCCGCCTCCCAGGTGTATGTCCGTTCCTCCGCCTCGGCCGAATCCCGTCCCCTTTTCCTTGTCGACGACGCGGGTACGGTCGTCATGACCATGGGAGAAGCGGTCACGGACCGCAAAACCGTATGGATTCCCGTCCTTTATAACGGAACCGCCGGTTTCATCAACGGCAATTTCGTCCGACTCCTCAGCGAATGGGAAGCCGGCGTCTATCTGGCCGAAGGCGTGATCCCCACGCCCAGTCCCATTCCCGTGGATCCCTCCCGGGATTCCGACTGCCTGATCATTACCTCCGACAGGGTCTTTATCCGCACCGGCGGCGGCTACTCCTTCAAATCGGAGCCGGTCTTCGCGAACAGCGGCGATATCTTCCATTATTATGGCAGCGACGCGGACGCGTCGGGTTCCGGCGACGTCTGGTACCGCATCGATTTCAACGGCGCCGAGCGCTATATCAACTCCGATTTCGCGCGTATCCTTTCCGTCAGCGAATTGGAGGAACTGACGGCGACCCCGGCCCCGACGCAAACGCCGGAGCCGACTTTGCTGCCCGCCTCCTTCCCTTCGCCCGACGATCTTTCCCCGGCTGAATCCTCCGCGGACCTGTCCGGAGAGATTATCGTCGTCATCCCCGCCGATTATCGTCTGCTCTCCAAGGACAGCAAAGGCGACGACGTCACGGAACTTCAGGAAGCGCTTTACCTTCTGGGCTACCTTGAGCCCGAAAACATCACCGGGGTCTTCGATTCCGCTTCCCAGACCGCCGTCATCGCCTTCCAGTCGGAACACGGCCTGGACGTGACCGGCATCGTCAATCAGGATACCTGGGACGCCGTTTTCCTGTATTTCATGGACGCCGAGGGGTGAATTCCGCGCGGCGGCCGCGGACAAAACGCGGCCGCCGCTTCTTTTTTTGACGTTTTGATTTTGCTTTTTCGCGAATTTTCTTTCTTTTTTAATTTTTGTTTTTCTTTTGTCGTTTTTGCCCGTATGTTCATAAAACGGTGGATAAACCGCGCCTTTTTTTCTCACGCCGCGGCCTTTTTCACGAACGGAGCGGGCTTTGTTTTCAACAGGGCGGTGTTTTTGACCCTGTGAATTTTGTGGATAACCTTTTTTTCCCCGTTTTTTGCTTTTACCGCGGCTGACTTGATTTTTGACCGGTTTTATGATTTAATAATCTTTGTGACGGAAGTGTAAAACAGTTTTTTTCGATTGTTTTTCTTTCAGGAAACAATTTGATTTTCCCTCCGGCCGCTCTTTTCCCTCCCGCCGTCCTTATCCACCGGCGGAAGGGGTTATCCCAAAAAAACGCCGTTCCTTTCCACCGCCCGAAAACCCGCGAAAACCGCGTTCTTTCGGGCCGATGGGGGGGTTATCCACTTTTTCCACCGCCTCTTATGCTATAACGATACTATAATATATTCTTCTTTCCGCTTTCATTTTTCCGGGCCGAAACCTCAGCCCGGACAAAAAGTCGGAAATCCGTATAAAAAAGGAAGGGAAACCAAGTGAGATTCAGCGTAAATACCGGCGATATCAATTATGCTCTCTCCATGTGCCTCAGGGCCGTGACAGTCAGGCCCGTCAAGCAGATTTATGAAGGCGTCCTGATCGAAGCCCAGGACCAGGGCCTGATCCTGACGGCGACGGACGGTGAAATCACCGTTCGCACCCGCATTTCCGCGACGGTGGACGAGGAGGGACGCGCGCTTCTTCCCGCCAGGCTTTTCGGCGATCTGATGCGCTACCAGCCCGAGGGCGACGTCATGATCAGCGTGGACGAGCGGGGGCGCGCCCAGATCAAAAGCAGGGGCACCAATTCCACCATGGTCTCCATGGATGGGGACGATTTCCCGGATATCGACGAAATCCAGGGGGGAACGGAGGTCCGCCTGAACTGCGCCCGCCTGAAGGACGCGGTCTCCAAGGTGATGTTCAGCGTTTCCACCGACGAAAGCCGCAAGATCCTGACCGGCGTCCTGATGGAGGTCTATCCCCATGAAACGCTGCTGGTGGGTCTGGACGGCTTCCGCCTGGCGATACAGCGCATTGAACAGGACAACAGCCTGCCCGAAAAGAGCCGGGACAAGCTGTCCAGCGTGATCCCCGGAAAAATCATGAACGAAATCGGCCGCATGCTCCCCGACGACAGCGACGCCGAGGCCCTGCTTACCATCACCGCGGGAAGGATGACCGTTTCCTTCGGCACGGTCATGGTGTACACCTCTCTGCTTACGGGCGAGTTCATCGATTACCACAAGATCCTGCCGAAAAACTGGACCACCGAAATTTCCCTTTCCAGGGAACAGCTTTCCAACGCCATCGACCGCTGCAGCCTGATGGCCAGGGAAGGAAAAAACAACCTGATCCACTTCAGCATCCGCAGCGACGGCATCCTGGAAATGACCGCCAACGCCGAAAGGGGCGAGGTCGTGGATCAGATGGAAATCCATTTTGAGGGGAATGAGCTGAACATCGCCTTCAATTCCAAATATCTGATCGACGTGATCCACAATATCTCCACGGAGAGGATCAGCATGTGCTTCAATACCAACGTGTCCCCCTGCATCGTCAAGCCCGAAGAGGGCAGGGAATACCTGTTCCTCGTGCTTCCCGTCAGGATCTTCGGGCGCTGAAGCGCCGTAAATAACGCAGAAAGACGCGAAAAGACGCAAAGCGAAAAGGCGGCTTCAGGACCGGACAGCGGGAGAAGGGCGCCGGAAGTCCGGCGGAAACGCAAAAAACACAAAAAAAGATTGACAAAACCGCCGAACGTTCTTATAATGATAAAGCCTTTTCGTGCGGTGGTGGCGGAATTGGCATACGCGTACGTTTGAGGGGCGTATCCGTAACTGGGTACGGGTTCAAGTCCCGTCCACCGCACCAGAGCCTCGCCTTTCCGGCGGGGTTTTTTTTGTGCCAGAAAACTTGTTCGTAATTTTTTATTAACAAATATGCCTTCTCAAGATTGACTTTTCGGTCTCAAAATGATAACATTTTGTATGGAAATTCATCTTTATCAGCTTTGGCGGCCATATGGGAAGAAGATTCTTTGTCTCCCCGGGCATGCCGATATGTCAGCCGGCACTGACAGGAAGGAAGAAAATTGCGTCAACAGTTGTCGATCCGGCAGTATCGGCGAATCGATCTTCTTTTGTTTTCGGTGATCCTCTGCCTGTGCGAATCCGTGATCATCCTGGCGGAAACCAGGTGGTTTAAGGGCGAACCGTATGTCATGAGCGTTACCGGCGCGGTGTGCGCCGTGGTGATGTTCCGCTGGGGTCCCTGGGCGGGGATCTACGCGGTGCTCGGGGCGGTCCTGAGATGCGCGCTGTATCACTGGCCCCTATGGCAGTACGCGGTCTGGGGCCTGGGGAACCTTCTGTGCATGATCGCCCTGATCCCGATAAAGGCATTCGGCTGGCGGAAGATAAGGGACAACACCCTTTTCTGCATGGGCTTCGGCCTTCTTGTGGTCCTGCTGATGCAGACCGGAAGGGCTCTCATGTGTCTAATCTTTATCATGTTTCATATTATTGAAGGAGACACTGCGGCCTGCCTGATGCACTACACCACCGACGTGATTCCCCTGCTGTTTACGGTCGTCCTGATGTGGATCGCGCGCAGGGTGGACGGACTCCTGGAAGAACAAAGGCACTACGTAATAAGGATCGGCAGAGAAACGGCAAGCGAAACAGAAAGTGAAAATGCAGGGAGGATGAAACCATGACAGCAAGAGCTTCAGACTTTCTCATCTACGACAAAGTTGCGGGGGTATACAGGGCAAACCCCGAGCAGGTCGTGCGGGATGACGTGGAGAAGCACTACTGGCGCCACGTAGGCCAGACGATCCTCAAGGACTGGCGCCTGTACCTGATGCTTGTCCCCACGATCCTGGTTTTCCTGTTCTGGCGCTATCTCCCCATGTACGAGCTGCTCGGATCCTTCAAGGTGGATGACACCGTCAAGTCGGTGTCCGAACAGTATTTCAAGGGCTTTTCCAATTTCAAGGGCCTCCTGGCGGGCAGCGGCACGTACGCCGAATATTCGATGAATTTCTGGCGCGCGATGCGCAACACCTTCCTGCTCAGCTTCTACGGCCTTTTGTTCGGCTTCCCGATTCCCATCATCCTGGCCCTGTTCTTCAACGAAGTCAAATCCGATCTCACCCGCTCCGCCCTGCAGGTGTGCACCTACCTTCCCAAGTTCATGTCCACGGTTATCATGACCAGCCTTGTGATGATGCTGATCAAGCAGGGCAGCGCCGCAAGCGAGACGCCTCCCGGGATCATCGCCCAGCTGCTTTCCAACATCGGCCTGATCTCAAAGGAAACGGCGCAGAACGGCCTTTTGAACAATCCTTCCTATTTCAGGGCGATCTACCAGATCAGCGGCATCTGGGAGACGGCGGGCTATGACAGCATCGTCTTCTTCGCCGCCATCATCGCCATCTCCCCCACCAGCTACGAGGCCGCCCAGATCGACGGCGCCAACAAGTGGGCGCAGATGAGGTATGTGGTCCTGCCCTCGATCCTCTCCACCATCGTTATCATGCTGATCACCAGAATCGGCCACATGCTCTCCATCGGCTACGAAAAAGTGTTGCTGCTCAGCGAACAGCATCCCTCCGCCTGGCAGACGGCCGAGGTCATCTCCACCTTCTCCTGGCGCATTAAGGCGACCAGCCAGGGCCTTGCCTCCGCCGCCGAGATGATGAACAACGTGGTCGGCATGCTCCTGGTCATCGGCGCCAATACCATCGCGCGCAAAGCCTCGGATGTTTCGCTCTACTGATGAAAGGGGGATGTGGGCAAGATGAAAAGAAAGCTTGAGATATCCGAGCTGATCTTCAAGGTGATCAGCTACACGCTGCTTACGGTGTTCGCCATATGCTGTCTGTATCCCTTCCTGTACGCCATCTCCGCGGCCATCAGCGGGAAGCACGCGGTGGAATACAACGAGATCATCCTTTTCCCGAAGGACATCCAGTTTGAGGCGTTTAGGGAAATGTTCATGAGCAACGAATTCTGGAATTCCTATTCCAACACGCTGTTCCTGACCATTTACGGCACGGTGTGGTCCCTGTTCGTAGCCATCCTGGGAGGCTACGCGCTGAGCAAAAAGCGCCTGCTGTTCCGCAAGTTCTTCAACTTCTTCCTTGTCTTCACCATGTGGTTCTCCGCCGGCATCGTTCCCCAGTACCTCAACTATGTGGCCACCAGCCGCGTGTTTGAGGGCATGGGCATCACCGACGACAAATGGCTTGTGGTCATCGCCATGGGCATGGCGGCGATGAACATTATCCTTCTGCGCAACTCCTTCGAGGGCGTCCCCTCCGAAATCGAGGAAGCCGCCATCGTGGAGGGCGCCTCCGAAATGCAGGTGCTGAGCAAGGTCTTCATCCCGATGTGCAAATCCACCATCGCGACGGTCACATTGTTCTTCGCCATCTCCCGCTGGAACGGCTACTTCTGGGCACGCCAGATGATTTCCAACGATTACGAGCAGCCCCTGCAGGTGTTCATCCGCAACAAACTGGAATTCTACACCGACTCAGAGCAGCTTGCGACCATGACCGGCAACTATGCCGCCGACTCCCTGATCTTCGCCCTGATCGTCTGCTCCATCATCCCGATCCTGATCATTTACCCCTTTATCCAGAAGTACTTCGCCAAAGGCACCAACGCCGGCGGTGTGAAGGAATAATTTTTTGAGGAGGAAACCAGCTTATGAAACGTTTGACCGCAATTGTCCTCGCGATGATCATGGTCCTTTCCCTGGCCGTCGTCACCGCAGGCGCCGATGGCCTGACCTACGCGCCCGGCACCGTGCTGCGCATGGCCACCGGCTACAACAGCGCCAAGACCGGCATTACCTTCGATTCCGAGACCGCGGGCGAGGGCGTGACCCTGGCCGACGGCGTCACCTACAACACCGGTTCCCTGAAGCCCACCTGGGTCGCTCTGCAGGACATCCTGGGCGTAAAGTTTGAGAGCAAATACCAGGGCAACGGCTCTTCCAAGGAGTTCGAATACTGGAAAGACCGCCTCAACGAGGTGGATATGGTCAGCGGCACCGCCTCCACCCTCAGCGAGTACGGCGAGGTCGGCAGCCTGGTGAACCTGGCCGATTACCTGGACCTGATGCCCAACTTCAAGGCCTACCTGGAAGCCAACCCCATCGTGCGCCTGTCCATCACCGGCAACACCAAGACCGGTGCCATCTACTTCTCCCCTTACTTTGACGGTGTCAACGACATCGAGCGCATGCCTCTGATGCGTGTGGACTGGGTCGTGAAGCTGCTGGACGGCGAAGGCGAATTCACCGCCGAAGCCTGCAAGGACCTGGCCCCCTACGTGTACACTCCCTATATGCCCACCTCCGGCAAGGTGGAGATCGAGACCCCGACCCTGGACGGCACCGCCACCGAGATCGTGGTCAAGGATTATGACGCCTGCGGCAACATCATCCAGATGATGAACGACGCCGGCCCCATGAATGGCGTGCAGGCTGTCAACATGCTGCGCGGCTACATCGACAAGGCCTACGGCGGATATTACGGGACCCAGCGCTCCAACCTGTTCATCGGCCAGAACGCCGCCTGGGACGCCGACGAACTGGTCGCCCTGCTCCGCTGCGTGGTCGCCAACCCCCAGACGCTGAACGGCAAGGATTCCGTGGAGGGCCTGTTCTCCCGTGAAGACAACAATAACCAGCGCCGCATCGATCTGTTCCGTTTCGCCGGCACCCTCTTCGGCGTCCGCGGCATGGAATCCCGCCAGGATTACCTCTTCGTCGGCACCGACGGCGTGCTGCATGACGCCCGCCAGGAAGTGGACACCTACGTCGCCCTGGAAAGGATGCACGCGATGGCTTCCGAGGGCCTGATCTCCAAGGCGTTCCTTGACGGCGCCCAGGAGACCTCCTCCACCTACCTGGAGAACGACCTCGGCTTCATGTCCTACGACTACAACCAGACCCAGACCGTTATGAACGCCACCAAGCTCCAGGAAGGCGAAAAGTACATGGCGTTCATGATCCCCGTCGCCCGCTGGTTTGACGGCACCGACGAAAACGGCGTCTATATGCGTTTTACCGAGTCCTGGCGTTCCGTCAAGACCGACGGCTGGGCCATCTCCAAGGCCGGTGTCGCCGGTGACGACAACAAGCTGTATGCCGCCCTGGCGCTGATCGACTACGCCTATTCCGAGAAGGGCCAGATCCTGATGTCCTACGGCCCCGACGCCTTCATCAAGAAGAATGACGACGGCTCCTACGTCACCTTCAACTTCAACGGCAAGGAAATGCCCGTGATTGCCGACGCCACCTACGAAGAGCTGTGGGACAAAGCCAAGGGCAACTACACCAACTATGCCCGCCAGTTCCTGGGCTCCACCCTGTCCTTCGTCAAGAGCCAGGCCTTCGAATATCAGTGCACCCATGAGGTCGGCAGGGAAGGCGCCGGCAAGCTGTCCGTGGCCATCGGCCTGGGCACCATCAAGCATCCGCTGCTTGAGCTCGCCGAAAATCCCTGGTACACCTCCGTGGCCACCGTGCTCCCCAACACCAAGGTTGAAAACGACGAACTGAACACCTACACCCAGCTGACCGCCAACGGCAAGTTCTCCGCCTCCAAGGGCGGCGAGAACCTGTTCGTCGACATCATCGTCGGCGGCCTGGCGGCTGCCAACGTGGACAGCCCCGAAGCGGCTGCCAAGATGGTCACCGAGGAATGGTTCGGCGATTTCTATCTGGAACTGAAGAACATCGGCTGGGAACGCATCACCGAATACTTCAGTGCGAACTGATCCCCTGAGCTAAGCATTTAAAGCCCTGCGTGCCTTCCCTTCGGGGAGGGCACGCGGGGACAACATGGAACAGGAGAGGGATATCATGTATAAAAAACAAATGTCATTGCAGCGAATCTTCTGTCTGCTCTCCCTTGCCGCAAGTGTCGTCGTGTTCGTTTATTCGCTGGGAATCATGACAGATCTCTTTGACACCTTGTACAGCATGATTCCCGACCCTGAAGATCTTGACAACACCCGTGTAGCCGGCGCGAGGATCTATTACGACATGCAGGGCTTCAACCGCGGCCTTTTGTACTGCGGCATCGCTCTGATTCTGCTTTCGTGCCTGCTGTTCCTTACAAACACCCATACCCGGCGCAGGTATTATATCGGCAATTTCTGCGCCGTTGCACTGAATGCGATTACCAACGTGGGCGTGGCCGTCTGGGCGCACATCCGGATCGCCGCGTTCAAAACCCAGTTCCTTACCACCGTTGATTTTGCCCAGCTGGAAAGAAGACTGTCAAGGATCGGGACCTATACCGATTCCACCTTCTGGTTTGATATCCACTATTTCGTGTTCGCGCTGACGCTCATCGCGTCCGCGCTCCTGGTCGTGAATGTGATTTTGAAAATTCGGCTGATGAAGGACGAAGCAGCCCTGCTTGAGAACGGAAAGGCGGTGTCCGCGTAATGGATGACAACAATATCAAGGTCGACCGCATGCGCTTCAGCAAAAATACCCAGTCTTCCCGTCTGGCTCTGCTGGCGATCGTGCTGGATGTGCTCTTCTTTATCAGCATATATAAATACGTCTGCAAGGATACAACAAGATCGGACGAATTCTATTACACGGCTCTGATGGGCGCGTCCATCCTGTATAACCTGGTGTTCATGCTGGCCGCTTTCCTTTCGTCCGAGGGCGTCAAGAACTACAAGCCCACTTTTTCCTATGTGATGTTCGTCCTGGCGGCCATCCAGATCGTGCGCATTTTCATCTATCCTGTAAAAGCCCATGTCGAGTCCGGTCCAATGGGCCGTTTCCCCGGCCTGATGAGCGATTTCCAGTTTATCCGGCTGATCGTATACCTTGTCTTATCCGCGCTTTGCCTGGTCGCAGCCGCGCTGATTAACCTTGCCAAGAGCCGCGCGCTGGCAACGCATACCGCATCCCTGGAAGCGGGCAAGGCATAAGGAGGGGGGGACGAAGATGGCAGAGCTCAGTTTGAAACACATCGATAAAATATACGACAACAACGTCCAGGCGGTGTTCGATTTCAACCTGGACGTGAAGGACGGCGAATTGATCGTCCTGGTCGGTCCCTCGGGCTGCGGCAAATCCACCACGCTGCGCATGGTGGCGGGCCTGGAGGATATTTCCCGGGGCACCCTGACCCTGGACGGGAAGAACATCACCCAGACCCCCGCCAAGGACAGGGATATGGCCATGGTGTTCCAGAACTACGCCCTCTACGGCCACATGACCATTTACGAAAACATGGCCTTCTCCCTGACGCTGCGCAAGGAGGACCCCAATGTGATCCATAAAAAGGTCCTGGCCGCGGCGGAGATCCTGGATTTGACCACCCAGCTCAACAAAAAGCCCTCCCAGCTGTCCGGCGGCCAGCGCCAGCGCGTGGCCATGGGACGCTCCATCGTCCGCAGCCCCAAGGTGTTCCTGTTCGACGAGCCGCTTTCCAACCTGGACGCCAAGCTGCGCAGCGCCACCCGCAGGGAGATTATCCTTCTGCACAAGAGGCTCAACGCCACCATGCTTTACGTCACTCATGACCAGACCGAGGCCCTGACCCTGGCGGACAGGATCGTCTGCATGTCCATGGGCCATGTTCAGCAGATCGGCACGCCCCTGGAATTGTACCTGCATCCGAACAATGTCTTCGTCGCCAGCTTCATCGGGCTGCCGCCCATGAACATTTTTGAAGTCGCCGTCAGGGAAGGCGTCCTTCAGGGCAATGGCTTCACCGTGCAGCTGACGCCGGAGCAGAAAGCGTTGCTGGCGGCTTACAACGGCAAAGAGATCCTCCTCGGCGTGCGGCCTGAGGACATTTCCGAGGGCGGCAATATGGTCATGGACGTGACCACCAATGAAAACCTGGGTATGAATACCCTGGTCCACGGTCACCTGGCGGGCAACCGCATCACCGCAAAGCTCAAGGGCTGGACGGATTACCGCAACGGGGACCAGGTCAGGATCACCTTCGGCAGGATGCACTTCTTTGACAAGGAAACGACCCAGGCCATTCGAAAGGACGGTAAAGCGAAATGAGTGAAAAGAACGTCCTGCGCAAAATGCTTGTGTCCCTCAAGCGCAAGCCGGCGCTGATTGCCATGTTCGTCCTGCTGGCGGCGTTTATCGTGTATACCTTCAACCTCACCAATATCTCACACACCACATCCCGTATCAACAAGCCCAACATGGGCCTGGCGGAATTCGCTTCCATGCTTTTGTCGGTCCTTTCCATGGTCTGCTTCATGAACGCGTATCCCCGCCGCAAGGAACCGGTTTACATCATGCTCGGACTGACCCTGGGAATGATTCTGATCATCGTCCTGTGCGACTTTATATATATCGGCAAGATTGCGGAAGCCCTGAACGATTCCAAATCCCAGCTGGATACGACCAAGGAAACCTATATCCTGGCGACGCGCAGCATGCTTAACGTGCATTGGATTATCCTTGTCGTCGGCGCGGCGCTTTCGGTCCTGGTTCCCTGGTATGGCAAGCTGCTCCGCAAGATCAACACCAATGTCAAAATCGAGGGCAACAGCGATATGGCCGCCATCGAGATTGAGGGTAACGACTGAGTTTCTCCCCGGGTGACGGGAACCTGTCGCCCGGGACGGGAAAGAAACGGCCGGTAAGGATCGCATGAGTAAAAATGACAAGCCCCCCCGGGACGTTCCGCCGAAGGACATGGAGGCAAGGCTCAGCCGCCACGCCAAAGCGGTGGACGACCTGATCCACGCGGACGTCACCAATTCCCCGGCGGTGGACCCGGAAGAACTGAGGAAATACCGTTCCGGATTCAAGCTGAAGCTGCCCCCCTGGCTGAAGGCGGCGCTGATCAAGGCCTGGTTCGGCGGAATGATGTGCTACTTCTTTGTCTGGGGTCTGGGACTGTACGGCATCAGCACCGTTGATACCATCGTGATTATGGGCGTGGTCCACGGCATCGTCACGGACCTGATCGTCAACAACATTTTTCGCTACTATGCCAGGAGGCCGGGCGAAAACGACCGCTGGATGATGTTCCCGAAAAAAAGGTTCGTTTCCCTGTTTTTCAATCTGGTCTATTCCACTCTCCTGATGTTCCTGGTCCTGCTTACCTACGGCGGTCTGAACAGGGGACCCGTTTTCATCGGGGTTGGGCCCATCCTTTTCGGGGTGTTCCTGACGGCCTGGGACATGCTTTTCCTGGGCTGCAAGCGCCTGATCTTCAGGATCGTGGGCGACGCGATGGAGGAGGCCGGGCCGAAGCCCGGGGACAGGGACCGCAGGGATTACGGGCTCAAGTGATTCGCACGTGCATGTTTTCCCGATAAGAGAGTCGGGTTTGAGAAAAGGCGAACTTTCATGATGTCTGAGCGCCGGTGAAGGCGGAAAAACCTTTACGGACGCGGCTCTTATTCCAGGCGATAAAATACGTTTCCGGCGGGGACAAGCGCGCCGAGGTGTGCCGGAACAGGTCCAATCCAAGCAAAGGAGTTGCAAAGATATGGCTTATTTAACGCTCAGGAACATCAACAAGATCTACCCCAACGGTTTCCACGCGGTGCATGATTTCAATCTTGAGATCGAAAAGGGCGAGTTCATCGTTTTCGTCGGGCCCTCGGGCTGCGGAAAGTCCACCACCCTTCGCATGATCGCGGGCCTGGAGGACATCAGCAAGGGCGAATTCCTGATCGACGGGCAATTGGCCAACCAGTGGGGCCCCCGCAAGAGAGGGATCTCGATGGTGTTCCAGAGTTACGCCCTGTTCCCGAACATGACCGTCTTTGACAACCTTGCCTTCGGACTGAACCTTCAGGGCGTGGATGAGGAAGAGATTGAGAACCGCGTCTTCAAGACCGCGAAGATTCTCGGCCTGACGGATTACCTGGACCGGATGCCCAGGGCGCTTTCCGGCGGTCAGCGCCAGAGAGTTGCCGTCGGACGTTCCATCATCCGCAAGGTGGGGGTGTTCCTGATGGACGAGCCCCTTTCCAACCTGGACGCCAAGCAGCGCGTGACCATGCGCTCCGAGATTACCCAGATCCACAGGGAGACCGGCGCCAGCACCATCTACGTCACCCACGACCAGACGGAGGCCATGACCATGGCCGACAGGATCGTGGTCATGAAGGCCGGCTACGTCCAGCAGGTTGGAACCCCGCGGGAGGTTTACTTCAATCCCCGCAACGTGTTTGTGGCCGGGTTCATCGGCGAGCCGCCCATGAACTTTGTGCGCCTCCCCGTCAAGGGCGGCAAGGTCGACCTGAACGGGCAGGCGATGGATCTCAGAAAGCGTATGGGCGATAAGATCGCCGAATACGAGGGCAGGGAAATCATCGTCGGCTTCCGTCCCGAGGCCAGCGTGCCGGACAACGGCGAAAACGCTGAGAACGCGTACAGGCTGTACGGCGATGTGGAGCTCACCGAGATGCTGGGCGACAACGCCAACGTATACATGAACATCGGTCCCCACAGGGTCATCCTGAAGGTGGCGCCGGACGGCATCCCCGAAATGGATTCCGTTTACAAATTCATGATTCCGGTGGACAAGGTCTATCTCTTCGATGCCGAAACCGAAATGGTCATTGACTGAGGGACGCCGCGTCCGTCATAAGGAACCGCTTCGCGCGGTTCCTTTTCAATAGAAGACGCAAAAGCGGGTTTTAATCTGCCGCCGTTATCGAAGAACCAAAAAACAGCGCCTTGCATACACGGCTCCTTGCCGGGAAAAAGGATCTAAAAAAACGGAGGGAAAAACGATGAAAGCACTGGAATACGTCGACCGCTTCCTTGAGGGATACGAGGATTATAAAAAGTACTGGAATTATGAGGACGGCTGCGTCCTGGTGGGCTGTGTCGACCTGTACGCCGCGACCGGTGATAAAAAGTACCGGGATTTTGTCGTGAACTACTGCGACAGGTTCGTGGGCCCCTTCGGGTCCATCGTCAATTTCGATTACCGCCAGTACTCCACCGATTCCATCAACGCATCCAAGGCCCTGTTCTTCGCCCTGGACGAAACCGGGGACGGACGCTACCGCGCGGCCATCGAGCAGAGCATGGAGCGGGTTCGCAACTGCCCCAGGTGCAAATGCGGAAACTTCTTCCACAAGGAGCGCTACGCCTGGCAGGTGTGGCTGGACGGGCTGTACATGCTCCAGCCCTTCTACGCGGCCTATGAGATGCGCTTCGGCGGCAAGGCGCAGATCGGCGATATCGTGAACCAGTTCAAAAACGTCCGCAAAAACCTCTACATCGAAGAGACGGGCCTCTACGTCCACGGCTGGGACGAGAGCCGCGCCCAGTTCTGGTGCGATAAGGAGACCGGCCGCAGCGCCAATTACTGGCTGAGGTCCATGGGCTGGTACCTGATGGCTCTCATCGACTGCATCGACCTGATTGACGAGCAGCTTTACGAGCACCGCCGGGCGCTGATCGACCTGTTCAGGGAGGCCGTGGCTGGCATCCTGCCCTACGCCGACGAAAAGAGCGGTATGTTCTATCAGGTAATCGACCGGAAGGACCTGAAGGGCAATTATACCGAGACCTCCGGCACCGCCATGGTGGCCTACGCCGTCCTCAAGGGCGTGCGTCTGGGCGTTCTCAGCGAGGAAAAGGCGAAGCCCTTCGGCATCCGTGCCTTTGAGGGCCTGCTCAGGGAAAAGCTGACCGAAAACGCGGACGGCTCCCTCAGCCTGAAGGACATCTGTCTGGTGGCGGGCCTGGGCAAGGGGCCGGACGGCGGCATGCCCAGGGACGGCAGTGCGGAATACTACCTGAGCGAACCCAAATGCGAGGACGATTCCAAGGGCACGGGTCCCTTTATGATGGCCCTGAGCGAATACCTGCGCGCCGGAAAGGAGTAATCAAATGAAGCTTCTCCATGTTTCCTCCCGGTCCGCCGTGGTCCTTGTCGAAGCGCCGGGCCTGTACGAAACCGAAAAACCGTATGTTTACACCCTTTCGGAAACCGCGGACGGCAAAAAACGCTGGCCCCGGATGCCGATGACGCCCCGGAAGGAGACCTCCTCCCGGAAGGTCCTCAGCTTCTATGCCCTGTTCCCGGATACGCCGTATTCCCTGCGCGCGGACTTCGGGGACGGCGTAACGGAGGAAATCGCTTTCCGCACCGCGGATGAAAAATGCACAATGGACGTCCGCCGCTTCGGCGCGCTGGGCGACGGAAAGCACAACGACGGCCCGGCCATCCAGGCGGCCATCGCCTGCTGTCCGGAGGGCGGCAGGGTCTTCCTGCCCGCGGGCACCTACCTGACGGGTCCCGTTTTCCTCAAAAGCGGCCTGCACCTGGATTTCGCTTCCGGCGCGGTGCTGAAGCTGATATCGGACCGTTCCCAGATTCCCGTCCTGCCCGGCATGACGCCCCACTGGGACGAAAAGGGCGACACGGACCTGGGCAGCTGGGAAGGGAATCCCCTGGACAGCTTCGCCTCCCTGATCACCGGCGTGGAGGTGAAGGACGTTGCGATTACCGGTCCCGGCGTCCTGGACGGCGGGGAGGGCGACTGGTGGAAGAATCCCAAGGTCCGCAGGGGCGCCTGGCGGCCGCGGCTCTTCTTCCTTTGCCGCTCCGAAAACGTGGTCGTTCACGGGCTGACCTTCCGGAATTCTCCGGCGTGGAACATCCAGCCCTATTTCAGCCGGGATCTCAAATTCCTGGACATCAGCGTCAACGCTCCGGCGGACAGCCCCAATACCGACGGCTTTGATCCCGAAAGCTGCGAAAATCTGCTGCTGTGCGGCGCGCATTTCTCGGTTGGCGACGACTGCATCGCCATCAAGGCCGGGAAGATTTATATGGCGACAACCCGGCATACCCCCACACGGCACGTCCGCATCTGCCATTGCCTGATGGAGGACGGCCACGGCGGCGTGACGGTGGGCAGCGAAATGGCCGGCGGCGTATACGACGTGGAGGTCTCCCACTGCCTGATGCGGCACACCGACCGGGGCCTGAGGATCAAGACCCGCCGGGGCCGCGGCAAAGAGGGCGTTATCGACGGCATCGTCTTCCGGGATATCCGCATGGAGCGCGTCCGCTCGCCGCTTTGCTGCAACGCGATGTACTACTGTGATCCCGACGGGCACACGCCCTATGTGCAGACCCGGGAAAAGCTTCCGGTGGACGACCGCACCCCGCGGATCGGGTCTCTCACTTTCGAACGGGTCACCGCCGCTGACGCCGAGGCCTGCGCCGGCTATTTCCTGGGGATCCCGGAAATGCCCTGCGAAAAGGTCACGCTGAAGGACTGCTCCTTTGATTTCGCCCCGGACGGAAAGGCGATGGTCCCCGTTATGGCCGAGGGCGTGGAGGAATGCTTCCGCCGCGGCCTGATCCTCAGGAACGTGCGCGAGGCGGTGATCGAAAACACACGC
This sequence comes from uncultured Eubacteriales bacterium, assembly GCA_902789365.1. Classification (GTDB taxonomy): domain Bacteria; phylum Bacillota; class Clostridia; order Christensenellales; family Aristaeellaceae; genus RUG756. Next base: position 11,536 of record CADANQ010000022.1, on the reverse strand, counting down.
TTCAACGGCATCGAGGGGCCCGAAGTGGAAACGGAGGAGGTCGGCAGCCTGAAACGGGACGGGGAATGACGCCGGGGCCTCCGCGGCCCCGGGCCCCGCGGCATGGGCTTTCGCCCCTGCACCCCATATCGGCGATGGGACCGGTCACGGATAACAGGCGGATCCCGCCTGTTTGGCAGTGTCGCCGGTTGAGCTCCCGGACAAGGGAAAACAAGCGCAGCGCCCCGGGGAAAAGGATTGCCTTTTCCCCGGGGCGCTGCGCATTGTTTTCCGGGCGCGTTTCACGCGCCGTGGGCGGCTTCGCCGCCCGTCCGGGAGCGGGAGCAGGATCCCACGAAGATCGTGGGTCCAGGGAGGTCACCTCCCTGGTTCGGGGGTTTGGGGGCTGAAGAAGCCCCCAAAGCGTTCGGGTTCAGTTCACAAACAGGTCGGCGCGGTTAGTGTAATAGGAAAAAACAGGCGCCGGCGGATGCCGGCGCCGATAAAAATACGGTAAAAATGATCAGACCGCGCCCTGGGCCATCATCGCGTTGGAAACCTTCAGGAAGCCGGCGATGTTGGCGCCCACCACGTAGTTGCCTTCGCAGCCGTATTCCCTGGCGGCGGAGTCCACGCTGGCAAAGATGTTTTCCATGATGCCCTTCAGCTTGGAATCCACCTCGTCAAAGCTCCAGGACAGGCGCTGGCTGTTCTGGCTCATTTCAAGGGCGCTGGTGGCGACGCCGCCGGCGTTGGCAGCCTTGGCGGGTCCGAAGAGCACCTTGTTGTCCTGCAGATAGCTGGTGGCGTCCAGGGTGGAGGGCATGTTCGCGCCCTCGGCCACGGCGATGACGCCGTTGGCAACCAGGGCCTTGGCGCCTTCCAGGTCCAGCTCGTTCTGGGTGGCGCAGGGAAGGGCGATATCGCACTTGACGGTCCAGATCTGGCGGCAGCCCTCGGTGTAGACGCTGCCGGGCACGCGGTTGGCGTATTCGCGGATGCGGCCCCGTTCCACTTCCTTGATCTGCTTGACGACGTCCAGGTTGATGCCGTTTTCATCCACGATGTAGCCGTTGGAGTCGCTCATGGCGACCACCTTGCCGCCCATCTGGGTAATCTTCTGGCAGGCGTAAATGGCCACGTTGCCGCTGCCGGAAATCACCACGCGCTTGCCGTCGGCGCTCAGGCCGTTGCGCTTGAGCATGGCGTTCAGGAAATAGCACAGGCCGTAGCCGGTGGCTTCCTTGCGGGCCAGGGAACCGCCGTAGGTGAGCCCCTTGCCGGTGAGCACGCCCTCGTACAGCCCGGTGATGCGCTTGTACTGGCCGTACAGGAAGCCGATCTCACGCGCGCCCACGCCGATATCGCCGGCGGGCACGTCCACGTCCTTGCCGATGTGGCGGTAAAGCTCGGTCATGAAGCTCTGGCAGAAGCGCATGACCTCGTTGTCGCTCTTGCCTTTGGGATCAAAATCGCTGCCGCCCTTGCCGCCGCCGATGGGCAGGCCGGTCAGGCTGTTCTTGAGGATCTGCTCAAAGCCCAGGAACTTGATGACGCTCAGGTTCACGGAAGGATGAAGGCGAAGGCCGCCCTTGTAGGGGCCGATGGCGCTGTTGAACTGGACGCGGTAGCCGCGGTTCACCTGCACCTGGCCCTTGTCGTCGATCCACGGAACGCGGAAAAGGATGACGCGCTCGGGCTCGACGAACCGGTCCAGCAGGCCGGCTTTTTCATATTCCGGATGCTTGTCAAAAACCGGGGAAATGGACGACAGGATTTCATAAGCCGCCTGGAGGAATTCGGTTTCGTGGGCGTTGCGGGCCTTCAGCCCTTCATAGACCTTTTGCACATATGCGTTCATATCGGGACCTCCTTTGGTCGTCAGACCGTGATTTCATGCCATAAACGGTACATTGAATTTTACGACAGGTCCGGCGTTGTTTGCAAGGGGAAGGAACGCCAAAAAGGGGCCTGTTTTGCATTTTCACTGTTTTAATATTGCATTTTGAATGTTTTTGCGGCCGTTGTCCGTCAGACGAGGGTGCTGAAATAGTCCTCGGGGGTTTCGGCGCGGCGGATGAGGCGCAATTCCCCGTTCTCCTTCAAAAGCACTTCCGCGCACCTGAGGCGTCCGTTGTACTGGTAACCCATGGCCAGGCCGTGGGCGCCGGTATCGTGGATTATGATGAGGTCGCCGACGGCGATCTCGGGCAGCGGCCGGTCCCAGGCGAACTTATCGTTGTTTTCGCACAGTGCGCCGGTCACGTCATACACATGGTCGGGCGCTTTGTCCCTTTTTCCCGCCACGTGGATATGGTGGTAGGCGCCGTACATGGCCGGGCGCATCAGGCAGCTGGCGCAGGCGTCCACGCCGATGTAATCCTTGTAGATCTTTTTTTCGTGGACGGCCCGGGTCACAAGCCACCCGTAGGGACCGGTCATGAACCGTCCCATCTCGGTGCAGATGGCGGGGCCGGAGGACGAGACGGGACCGAAGATTTCCTCATAGACCTTCCTGACCGCGTTCCCGATGGCGCGGATGTCGTTGGGCTTCTCCTCCGGACGGTAGGGGATGCCGATGCCGCCCGACAGGTTGACAAAGGAAAGGGGCAGGCCGCATTCCGCGCTCAGGTCCCTTCCCACGGTGAAAAGCAGCCGGGCCAGGGTCGGGTAGTATTCCCGGTCGATGGAGTTTGAGGCCAGCAGGGCATGCAGGCCGAACCGTTTCGCGCCCAGGGCCTTCAGCCTTCCCAGCGCCTGGGAAAGCTGGGGACGGGTCATGCCGTATTTGCTTTCCCCGGGCTGGCCCATGATGGCGGAGCCGCCCCTGAGCTCGCCCCCGGGGTTGAAGCGGAGGCAGATCTCCTCCGGGACGCCGCCGTGGGAGAGGAGCGTGTCGATGTCGGTCAGGTCGTCCAGGTTGATGACCGCCCCCATCTCCCGGGCAAGGGTATATTCATCGGGAGGCATGGCGTTGGCCGAGAACATGATCTCCTTACCGGAAAAACCGCCCCTTTGGGCCAGAATCAGCTCACACAGGCTGGAGCAGTCCAGCCCGCAGTTTTCCGAACGGAAGATCTCCAGCACCCGCGGATTGGGCAGGGCCTTGACGGCAAAATATTCACGGAAGGCGGGGGCCCAGGCAAAGGCCTCCTTCACATCGCGGATGGCCGAACGGATGCCCGCCTCGTCGTACAGGTGAAACGGGGTGGGGAACGTGTCGGCTGCCCGGACAAATACGTCGTCCGGCAGGGAGAAATTCGGCATGGCGGTTCCTCTTTCGTCGTTGGCTGCTCTCCTCATGGGACAGCGCATGCCCATCATAGCCCAGGGTGTGTTTTTTTTCAATTCGGACGGCGCAAAAACACAGAGGAAAAACAAGAGCCCGTGCGGACAGGCAGAAAACTATAATTAATTAAAAATACAACAATTATGGTAAAGGAAAACATTACAAATAAGTTTTTATTGACAGATGTACAGAAATAGAATTATAGTTATCCCAACAGGAAAGGAAGGATGGAGGTATGGCAGGAAAGTACAACGTGCTCAGCGCACAAATTGCTCTGGCAGGCATGAACAGGGCCAGTCTGGCCGAGACCGTGGGTATGCACTACAATACGCTTTGCAGAAAGATGCGTGGTGAAAACAGCTTTACCCTTGAGGAGGCTCTCGCCATCAAGACAGCCCTGAACAGCAAGCTGCCCCTGGAGGAATTGTTCAAAAGAAATTGAACAGGGTTCTTTCCACGACAATGCTATCAACAATCCGGCAAAAAACGCGGCGTTTCTTCGGAATGCCGCGTTTTTTAGTATAAAAAAGGATCCGCGGGGTATTGACAGGAAGGGAAACGGCGGGTACAATATCAGTGAAGGTCAAAGTAAGTCAAATAACCGGCCTTCGTCATCCTGAAGTACCGAGGTGATATCATGAGTCAGAACGCATATACGCAAAAAAGCCTGGAGGCCATCAACGATGCCCGGGCGGAAGCAAGGACCCGGGGGCAGCAGCAGCTTGAGCAGGCCCATCTCCTGTATGCGCTCCTGAAGGATAATAACGCCCTGATCCCGCAATTGGTCCGTGCGATGGGCAGGGACGGCGACGCTCTGCGCGGCGGCTGCGAGCAGGTCCTTTCCAGGCTGCCCCAGGTCCGGGGCGGCGCGTGGGAGGACGGCAAAATCTATGTGTCCTCCGATATGGACCGCGCCCTGATCAAGGCGGCCGACGAGGCGAAGGGGATGAAGGACGAGTACATCTCGGTGGAGCATCTCTTCCTCGGCCTGCTGGCAAGCGCCGACCGGGACATGAAGAACCTGTTTTCGTCCCTGGACATCACCCGGGAGGGCTTCCTTCAGGCGCTCTCCGCCGTCCGCGGCGCGACCAGGGTCACCAGCGACAACCCGGAGGAGACCTATGACGCCCTGAAGAAATACGGCACGGACCTGGTGGACCAGGCAAGGAAAAACAAGCTGGATCCGGTCATCGGCAGGGACGGCGAAATCCGCGACGTCATCCGTATCCTTTCGAGAAAAACCAAGAACAACCCGGTCCTCATCGGCGAGCCCGGCGTTGGCAAGACCGCCATCGTCGAAGGCCTGGCCCAGAGGATCGTCAAGGGCGACGTGCCGGACAACCTGAAGGACCGGACGGTCTTTTCCCTGGATATGGGCGCGCTGATCGCCGGGGCCAAGTTCCGCGGCGAGTTTGAGGAAAGGCTGAAGGCCGTCCTGGCCGAGGTCAAAAAGAGCGATGGCCGCATCATCCTGTTCATCGACGAAATGCACAACATCGTTGGCGCTGGCAAGGCCGAGGGCAGCATGGACGCGGGCAACCTGCTCAAGCCCATGCTGGCCAGGGGCGAACTGCACTGCATCGGCGCGACCACCCTGGACGAATACCGCAAGTATGTGGAAAAGGACGCGGCCCTGGAGCGCCGGTTCCAGCCGGTCATGGTCAGCGAGCCCACGGTGGAGGACACCATTTCCATTCTCCGCGGACTCAGGGAAAGGTATGAGGTCTTCCACGGCGTCAAGATTACCGACGCGTCCCTGATCGCGGCGGCCACCCTGTCCGCCAGGTACATTACCGACCGCTTCCTTCCGGACAAGGCCATCGATCTGGTGGATGAGGCCTGCGCGATGATCCGCACCGAAATGGATTCCCTGCCCGCCGAAATGGACGACATCCGGCGCGGCATCATGCAGCGGGAAATCGAGGAGGTCAGCCTGAAAAAGGAGACCGATCCCCTCAGCGCTCAGCGCCTGCAGGCCGTCGAGAAGGAGCTGGCGGAGATGCGCGCTTCCTTTGACGAAATGAAGACCCGGCTTGAAAACGAGAAGACCGGGATCGACCGGGTGCGCAGGCTGCGCGAGCAGATCGAGCAGGTGAACGCCCAAATTTCAGAGGCTGAAAGGAAATACGACCTCAGCCGGGCGGCGGAATTGAAATACGGACAGCTGCCCAAACTGAAGGACGAACTGGCATCCGCCGAAAAGAACGGCGCCTCCCGGGAGACCACCCTGCTCAGGGACCGGGTCACCGAGGAGGAAATCGCCAGGATCGTGGCCCGCTGGACCGGAATCCCGGTCAGCAAGCTGATGGAGGGCGAAAGGGAAAAGCTTTTGCGCATGCCGGATATCCTGCACAAGCGGGTGGTCGGGCAGAACGAGGCGGTGGACCTGGTGGCGGAGGCCATCCTCCGGTCCCGCGCCGGGGTGGCGGACGAAAACCGTCCCATCGGTTCCTTCCTGTTCCTCGGCCCCACCGGCGTCGGCAAGACCGAGCTTGCCAAGACCCTGGCCCAGGCGCTGTTTGACGACGAGAAGAACCTCATCAGGATCGACATGACCGAGTATATGGAAAAATTCTCGGTCTCCCGCCTGATCGGAGCGCCTCCGGGATACGTCGGCTACGAGGAAGGCGGTCAGCTGACCGAGGCGGTGCGCCGCAAGCCCTACAGCGTAATTCTGTTCGATGAAATGGAAAAGGCCCACCCCGATGTGTTCAATATCCTCCTGCAGATCCTCGATGACGGCCGGGTCACCGATTCCCAGGGCCGTACGGTGGACTTCAGGAACACCATCCTGATCATGACCAGCAACCTGGGTTCGTCCCAGATCCTGGAGGGGATCGACGGCGAGGGAAACCTGTCCGAGGCCGCGAAGGCGGAGGTCGGAGCGCTGCTGCGCAGGCAGTTCCGTCCCGAATTCCTGAACCGGATCGACGATACCGTGTTCTTCACGCCGCTGACCAGGGACCAGGTGGCCGAAATCGCCGGACTGCAGCTGCAGAGGCTCAGGGACAGGCTTGCCGATAAGCAGATCGGCCTCAGGCTGACCGACAGCGCCATGGAACGCCTGCTGGATATGGGATACGATCCCGTGTACGGCGCCAGGCCCATGAAGCGCGTCATCCAGTCCAGGGTGGAGACCCTGGCGGCAAAGACCCTGATCCGCGGGGAAGTGCTTCCCGGCCAGACCCTTGTCGTGGACGCCGAGGGCGACGGGTTCTGTATGAGGAGCGAAAACAACTGATCCCGCCCGCGGGACGCGTCCGCGTCCCGCGGCGTCCTTCGGGCCCTTCGGGGCCCGTTTTTCGGTGTCAAATGGGGAACCGAACCGCAGATTTTGCAAAATTGATACGAAATTATTGAGAAAATATTGCAAAAGCCTTGATTTTTGTAACGGTTCCATTGTAGAATAAGACAGTATGGGTGATTTGAATGCTCAGGTCCGTCCGCTGCGCGTCTTTGGGCGGAGAGGTCGCCCTATGGAAAGGATGAACTTCAGTGAGTAAGCGCATACTGTTGGTTGATGATGAACCGCGGCTTTTGAAGGGACTGCGTTTTACCCTTGAACAGGAAGGTTATGAAACGCTGACCGCCATGGACGGCGAGGAAGCGCTGAATGTTTTTTTTGACAACCAGGTGGATCTGATCCTCCTGGACGTGATGCTGCCCAAAATGGACGGCATCCAGGTGTGCCAGCGGATAAGGGAAACGTCCAACGTGCCCATCATCATGCTGACCGCCAAGGGCGAGGATATGGACAAGATCCTCGGCCTGGAATACGGCGCGGACGATTACATGACCAAGCCCTTCAACATCCTGGAGGTCAAGGCCCGGATCAAGTCCATCCTTCGCCGCGCCAGCCAGCCGGTGACCGCCGAAAACCGCAAGGTCATCCGGGTCCACGACATGGAAGTGAACGTGATCAACCGCAGCGTGACCCTGGGCGGGAAGGACGTGCGCCTGACGGCCAAGGAATTCGACCTGCTGCAGCTGTTCATCACCAACCGCGGCAAGGTTTTCAGCCGTGAAACCATGCTGGAGACCGTCTGGAAATACGATTACATGGGCGACGCCCGCACCGTGGACGTGCATATCCGCAGACTGAGGGAAAAGATCGAGCGCAATCCCGCCCAGCCGGAATTCATCTTCACCAAGTGGGGAGTGGGCTATTATTTTACTGACAAGGATTAAAGCCTTTTTTTCGGGCATTCGGGTCCAGATCCTGATCGCTTTCCTTCTGATGGTGGGATTGTCTTTCTGGGCCATGAGCGGTTTTCTCAGCGGCATGGTGGGCGACTACCTGCTGGAGGAGAGGCTCAGCGCCGAAAGGACCCGGCTTGAGACGCTGGCCGAAAGGCTGGCGCCTTCTTTGCGTGCAAGGGATGTGGATGCCCTGAACGCGGGGATGCAGGATTTTGCCGGCGAGACGGGCAGCAGGCTTCTGTTGACCGACAGCGGCGGCAAGGTGCAATTGGACACCGTGGGTATTGAAAACGGGCGCCTGTATCCGATCCCCCAGGTAATCAGCATCCTGACGGAGGGGCAGGGCCAGACCTATGCGGTCCGGGATACCGAAACGGGCGAGGAACTGAACATGTCCCGGGTGCTCTTCATGGGACGCACCGGCGGAAGCTGGGAATCGGTGTGCGCCTCGGCCGTGGTTTACGATTCCGCGGTCCAGGGTGTTCTGGTGCTTTTGTCCCCGGCGGACACCATCATGCGCAGCGTCTACCAGCTCCAGGACCGGGTGCTCCTGGTCTTTGCGGCGGTCGCGGCGGCGGTCATGGTCTTTTCCTTTGTTTTTTCCCGGGTGGTCACCAGCCCCATCGCCGGGCTGACCCGGGGCATCAGGCATATGTCCAAGGGGGATTTCTCCTCCAGGGTCAAGGTGAAGGGCAGCAGGGAGATGGCACAGCTGGCCGACGCCTTCAACAGCATGAGCGAAAAGCTGGAAACGCTGGACCAGAGCAGGAACCAGTTTGTGTCCAACGCCAGCCATGAACTGAAGACGCCGCTGGCCACCATGAAGATCATGGTGGAATCCCTGGTCTACCAGCCGGACATGGACAAGGAACTCCGGACCGAATTCCTGACGGATATCGACAACGAAATCGACCGTCTGAGCAACATCGTGTCCGATCTTCTGACCCTGGTGAAAATGGATTCCAGGGATGTGAAGCTGCAGCGAGAAAACCTGTCCCTGGCAGAGCTGTGCCGCGAAACGGAGCACCGCCTGAAGCCCATCGCGTCCAAGAAGGGGCAGAAGATCATCCTCGCCCTCAGCGATCCGGGCGAAATGTACGCGGACAGGAGCAAGCTGACCCAGGTCATCTACAACCTGGTGGAGAACGCCGTCAAGTATACCCAGGCCGGCGGCACCATCCGGGTGACGCTGACCCGAACGGGCCACGAGGCCCATCTGGTGGTCAAGGACAACGGCCCGGGCATCCCCCGGGAAAACCTGCCCCATATCTTCGACCGTTTTTACCGTGTGGACAAGGCCCGCTCCAGGGAGACGGGCGGCACCGGCCTGGGGCTTTCCATCGTAAGGCAGCTGGTGATGCTCCACGGGGGAAGCATCCGCTGCGAAAGCGAGGAGGGAAAGGGCTCCAGTTTCATTGTGGATATCCCGCTGCATCAGGGATAACGGAGGCTGAATGAACAATATCAGGCTGCTGGCGCTGGACATGGACGGAACGCTTCTGGACAGCCGCAAAAAAATATCCCCCCGGGTGAGGAAGGCGCTGGAGGCCCTGGACGCCCGGGGTGTTTTTGTGGCCGCCGGCACAGGCAGGGGGCTGGCGGAAATGGACGAGATCCGGAAGGAACTGCCCTTCATGCGCCGGGGCTTTCTGGTCAGCGGGGCCCACATCTTCGATTTTGCCGCGTCCGTGACCCTGGAGATGCGGCCCATGTCCGATGCCCATGTGGCGGCCTGCCTTGAAAGGTGCCGCGGAGAGGACGCCATGCCCCATTTCCTCACCGAACGGGAAAGCGTGGTCCGCGCGGACCAGATCGGGCACCTGAAGGATTTTTCCCATGCGGCCCATCAGGCGGCGTTTGAAAGAATCTGCCTCAGGGTGGACGACATGGACGCCTATGCCCGGAGCCACAGCGGCGAAATACTGAAGGTGTGCATGTACCATCGCGATCCGGAGGGCAGGGTCCGCTCCCTCCGCGCCCTTAAGGGCACGGGCATGGACCTGAAATTCAGCGGCAGAACTTCCCTGGAAGCGGTGGCGCCCGGGGTCGACAAGGGATACGGGCTCATGCGCCTGGCCGCCTGCCTCGGAATCCGGGCGGATGAATGCGCCGCCGTCGGCGACGGGGAAAACGATCTGGAAATGCTGCGCGCCGCCGGCTTTTCGGCGGCCATGGGCAGCGCGCCGGACAGCGTCCGGGCGGAAGCGGACGCGGTGGTCCCGGATTCGGACCACGACGGCGTCGCCGAAGCCGTGCGGCTGTTTTTCGGCGAGGGATAAGAGCCGGGCGCCGTAAAAGCGGACGCGAAAAAAACCGATAAATACGGAATTGCGCGGAAAATATAAAAGAAAAAACGGGACCGGGCGCGGCAGGCGCTTTGGCCCCGTTTTATGGGATCAGCCCGCGTTCCCCGGTTTTTGCTCCAGGGGGTCCAGAAGGCCGTCCAGCTCCATTTTTTTCTTCAGCGCCTCGGCTTGGCTTACAAGGTCGATGGCGCTGTCGCCCTGCAGCTCCTTCAAAACCTGCTTCAGCGCTTTGGGAAGATCGTTTTTGAAAATGTTCTCGGTGGATTTCATCGCTTCCTTCACGTCATTTCCGGCATCGGGAATGCGGTCGTAGCGAAGGTACTTGGTCAGCAGCTCCTGCATCATCGGCAGATAGACCGTCCGAAGGGAACGGACACAGGCCGCGCCGGCGCGCGCCGGCGCGTATTCAAGCTGGATGGCAATCTCGTTAAGCTGCCCGGCGATGCGTGAAACGGAGGTGCGCATGCTGCCGGCGTTCATCTGGCAGCTGAGGGCCATCAGGCGGGACGCCTGCTCCTGCAGCTCCGCGGTGGGCGTGACCTCTCCCGTTTGGGAAGCTTCGTCGGTTCGGGCGAGCTCATTCAGGAGGGCCTTGAACCGGGGCAGGGAATCGTCCCGCAGCTGTTCGATAATCCCCTGGGCGGTTTGCTGCTGCTGTGCGCTGGGAAGGCTTCCGTCGGGATAGGATTTGATGAAGGAAAGCACCCGGCGTTCGGTATTGTTCACAAAATGGATCTGCAGGGGATTGGGCTTGATTTCCGGATTCATCCGCAGGAAGGAAAGCAGACTGTCGCATTCGTCCCCCAGAAGGCTGATCACGTCGGAGGCCTCGGCGTTGGGCATCGCCCGGTCCGGGTCCAGGAAATCATGCAGGTAATTCGCGCCGCGGTCACGCAGCATCCTGCCGGCCCCATACCCGCTGAAGGCGGCGTCCACCATGTCGGCCAGGAAGGTGTGCGCCGTGCGGGACCGGACCCTGGACCGTTCCTGGGGCGTGAATATGCATACGTTCGCGGCGCGCTTCAGGCTAAGTTTCAGGCGGCAGGCCGAAGAATAAATGCACGCAAAGGGATGATAGCGCTTGTCCATCACGATCATGGACATTTCCTGGTCGATGTAAGGGTGGTTCTCGCCGAACATGCCCCTGTCGATCAGCTTTCCCAGGTTTTTTTGAACCTTGCTTTTCTTGATCCTCATCACCGCCGCGGCGCTGTCCAGATCGCAGCAGGGAAGCGAACCCGACAGTTCCATCAGGCGGGCGTATTGATTTTTAAGCGGATTGAAGAGTGACAAGGCGATCCCCCTTTGCCCTGAAGTCGTGCCCTTATCGGATAACAACTTTCATTTTATATCAAAACCGGGCCGATTTCAATGGGAAGGGCCGGAATAGCCCTTCTAATTTTCTGCGATCGATCAGAGGCGCGTCGTCCGCCCGGATCCCCACCCGCCGGAGCAATAATATAATAGTAGAAGTGTTTCGGGAAAAACAAAAAACGAATGGGAACAGGGCTGCGGCGGGGTAATGACCTAGAAAATACGAACAATATCCTGATTTATGAAAACAATTGTTCGAATTTTTGTAAAACTTCAAAAAATGTTTCAAAAATTTAAAAAAATTGATTGACAACCCCCCTCCCGATGGTGTAATATAGTCAAGCGCTCAAGCGAAGCCCCCTGCGGGGCATGCGAAGAGCGCGGGGATCTTGAAAACGATACAGGATCAGACATCCGGAGGAATCCGGATGGAAGAACGACAGTCAAT
>CADANQ010000021.1 GCA_902789365.1 uncultured Eubacteriales bacterium | reverse complement strand
GAAGGGAAACCCCTTCCCCGAGTCCTGAGCCTCGCCGGCGGCGCTTACTTTCCTGCGTCCAAGCGGCACCGCCGGCCGGGTACGAACCCCGAACCTCTCTTGCGGGAACGGTTCGGGGTGTCGTTCCGCTTCACTCCTCGCCGGAACGGCATCGGGACCGTGTACCCGATAGGCCGTTACACGAAGCTTAAGCGGATTATAATCGGAGGGAGATCCCTCCGATACCTCCCCGCTGCTGCCATACGTTCGTTCTCCTTCACAAACGACTGAAATACCCCAACACCCTTTACCTGCTCCGCATGAACGGGAGACAGCTGAAAAGGTTTATGGAGTGGTCGGCCCGTTATTTCAATACCCTGCGGCCCGGGGATACGGCGATTTCCGTCGATCCCGGTTTTGCCGATTACAATTATTTTATGTTCGAGGGCGTATGCTATCGGGTGGACCCCGGGATGGAGCCGGGCGGGCGCATTTTGGACCTGACCTGGCCGGACGGCGCGCCCGTGAAGGACACGGACGAATTTACCCTTGCGGTGAACAATTACTGCGCCGCGTCCCAATTGCTGGTCCCGGGCGTTATCTGCGAGGCGGACGATATGCCCGTCCTCCTGGAAAAGGACGTGCGCGGCGATATCGGCGGCATCCGGGAGCTGATCCGGGATTATATCGTCAGCGTCCGGGACGGCGTGATTACCCCGGAATGCAGCGAAAACTGGCATATTGTCGGGATCGAATGACATAACCGCGAAGAACCGTATAAAGGACCGGCGCGGATATCGCGCGCCGAAAGCCGTTTCCGCGCCGCGCGGCCTGACGGCGGTATTCATGGGGTCTGATCCGCCCGGCGGCGGACCCCTGTTTTTTATGCCCGATTTTCAACCATGGGTTTAATGACAGGGCCGTTTTTAAGTGTTAAGATACAGCCATCGACAGGGGAAACACCCGAAAGGGCCCCCGTCGAAGAAGTCCGGCAGAAAACCGACTTCGGCCATGCAGCCCCGTCGGCAGGAGATCAGGCGCACACAGCAGCGCGGTCAGACGGCAGCCAGGAAAAGCGGATCAACCCCTGCGGATCCAGGCCGTGAGGCACCCGATACCATCATGAAACCATTCCACCTGGGAGGTGGCGTTTGATGGAAGGCGCTCACAACGAACGACGATCTGACAAAACAATCTGATGATTAATCATCGCGCCTGTCTGCTTCAACTGTATGGTTCATGGCGCCCGCCACGGCCGGCGTGCAGGCCATGGAAACAGGGGAAACGCAGCGCGGGACATCTGGCTGCATTCAGGCGTATTAACGGAATGGGAGCGCCTGACAGCGGCGGTTTCGGACGCAAACAGATGAACGGCGAGGCGCGTCTCCGGGTCCGTGGGACCGCATTTTCTGCCAGATCCCTTCCGGAGGAAGGACAGCTTCCGCCGGAGGGCCTCGCCTCAACGATGACAGGGAAGAAAAGCTTCCCTGTTGAAGAAGCCAGCCAGAGAACCGGCTTCCTGATGAGCGAAGGTTTTCCTTGCGGATCCAGACGCATACAGCAGCGCATGTCACAGCAAACGAAGGAATTCCCGACAAAGGAGCAAGGACCGGGGAACCGGCGCCTCCTCCAGGCCGTGAAGCACCCGTTTCCCCCACGACCCGAACCGTTCCGAAAGGAGGCGCGGTCGCCGATGGGTTGACAGACATGCATCAGAACTTAAGATAACGGGATTATCATTTCGCGTCTGCACAAGGATCCGGTTTCTTATCCGACGCTCATTGAAAGGCGCCCTTCACGACCGGCGTGGGAAGCGCGGCGGCGGAACGGCGGAAAAACGCATCCTATGGCCTTTCCGGAAGGTACGGAACGGGAACGGAAGGAAGGCGGCGCGTTCGGCGCGGCATGGGACGCGGGACTCCGAAGAACCAAAGCGGCGCGGATCATTCTCTGGACATAAGCGCTCCAAAGACCCGAAACGGGGAGGACACGGGAACAGCTGTCAGGATGGGACAGGGGGACGATGAAGGTCCCCCGCGGAGACAAGGCAAACGGCATGCGGCGCTGAAATGCCCGCGGGGTCCGGCCCGCCCGATCGCAAGGGCAGGGAAGCCGTCTCCGCCCCGCCTTCCGGAAAGGCGAAAACGCCGGAAGCGCGGCGGTTCATTTGCCGCGGGAACGCCCCCGCGGGAAGCATCCGGGGAGGCGCGACGTATCCCCGACAGCGTTCGCCCGGTCCTCGCGGCGGCCGGAATGCCGCCAGCACGGAGGAAAGGAGGAAAAACGATTGAGCTATCTTGAAAACCTGAAAACGGAAGCAAACTATACCCGGACCCTGAACGGGGCCAGGACCCACTCAAGCACCGGGGACGCGTGCCTGGACTTCTTCGCGGTGGCCGGCGGCATGCGCTGGCGCAGGCGGGAAGACCAGATTGCGCTGTATGACCGGGCGTATATCGAGACGCCGGAGCTGGCCGCGAAGCTGCTGTTCCACCTGAGGGACATCCGCGAGGGCATGGGCGAAAGGAAGCTGTTCCGCACCCTTCTGCGCCACGTGGCCTTCGCCTGGCCCGAGACCGCGAAGAAGAACGTCCGGTATGTGGCGGAATTCGGCCGCTGGGACGACCTGATGTGCCTGTTGGGCACCCCCGCCGAGGAAGAGACCGTGCGGGTGATCAGGCGGCAGCTGGCGGAGGATATGGCCGCTCTGAAAAGGCGCGATAAGGGCGAGGAAGACGCGCACATTTCCCTGCTGGCCAAATGGCTGCCTTCCGACAACGCGTCCAGTCCGAAGACCTGCAAAAGCGCGCGGGATATGATCGCCGCGCTGGGCATGGAGAAACGCGAATACCGCGCCATGCTGACCGCGCTTCGCGCCCGCATCGGACTGGCGGAACGGTGCCTGTCCAAGGGGCAGGCCGAAAAGGTGAACTACCAGGCGGTGCCCGCCCAGGCGATGCTCAAATACCGGTGCGCTTTCGGCAAAAGGGACGCCGCACGCTTTCACAAATACCTGGACGACGTCCGGAAGGGCGTCAGGCGCATCCATACCGGAACGCTGTTCCCCTATGAGGTGCTGCGGCCATTCTTCAGCGATTGCTGCTGGAGCATAAACGATCCCGGCGAAATGGGCGCGCTGGAACAACTGTGGAAGCATTTGCCCGGAGAGATCGGTTCGGCCAACGCCATCAGCGTGGTGGATACTTCCGGCTCCATGTACTGGTCGAACGGCCTGAAGCCGGCGCTGATTTCCCAGGCTATGGGACTGTACTGCGCCGAAAGGTGCAAGGGCGTTTTCCACAATCACCTGATTACCTTTGAAAGCGATCCCCACCTGGTGGAAATCAAAGGCAAAACCCTGCGGGACAAGCTGCGCTACATCGGCACCATGCCCTGGGGCGGAAGCACCAACCTGGAAGGCGTGTTCGACCTGATCCTGCGGACGGCTGTGAACGCCAACGCAAAGCAGGAGGAAATGCCCGCCGTGCTCTATATCTTTTCCGATATGGAGTTCAATTACGCGGTAAGGGACCCGAGCAGGACCGTATACGAGGCCTGCAGGGCAAAGTTCGAGGCCCACGGCTACCGGATGCCCGCGGTGGTGTTCCACAACGTGAACTCCTGGCAGATGCAGGCCCCGGTCACCGCCCACACGCGGGGCACCGCGCTGCAGAGCGGCGCGGGCACCCACGCGCTGAAGGAAAAGTTCGACGGCAACATTACCCCCATGGACCATATGCTGCGGGTGTTGAACGGCAAGCGCTACGGCATGATTCACGCGTGACCTGAATGACCGACCGGACTTCCCGAAGGGAGGTCTTTTTTTTGCGCCGCCAATGAACACAGGGGACGGTTCTATGTGTCGGGCGTCGGCCGGGGCGGATGGGGCCTGCGCGGCCCCAAACCCCGCGGAAAGGGTTTCACCCCTTCACCCCGATTCGGCGAACGGGCCGGACGCCGACAAACGGCGGTTTCCGCCTGTTTGTACGCGGGGGACGTGATACGGAAAAAGGCCCTGTCGGCGGCGCCAAAAAAAATCATCGCCCGGAATAATGATTTCCCGGCGCCGTTCGGGTAGGTTTTTCAGGCAGTTGATGCAAAAAAATAACCTTTATTGTTTTTTTCGGATACGGTATAATATGTGCGGGAAGGGTCCCGTATCCGTTCCGGCGAGGCGCTTATCGGACGAATATATAACAGGGAGGACAATCAAATGAAACGGTTCATGGCTTGCATCCTGGCTCTTACGGTATTGTTGTCCGCGGGGGCGTTTGCGGAGGATGCCGCTCCGGGATTTACGCTTCGGAACGGCCTGCGTTTCGGCGATTCCGAGGAGACGATCCTTGCCAGGGAAGGGCTTACGCAAATCGTGGATCCCATGAAAAAGATCATTTACGGCGACGTCCAGTTTATGGGCACCGCGGTGGGCCTGGACAATACGCTGGTATCCTACTATGTCAGCGAAGACAAGGGGCTCACGGAAATGCTCTACCGTTTCGATACGCCGACTGCCGGCGACGCCGCGCGGATCTACGGGCAGATGCGTGAAAAACTCATCGAAAAATATGCCCTGCCGCTGCCGGCGAACAGCGGCCTGCGCGCGCTGAAGGGCAGCCTGCTGCAGCGCCTATCCCCCGATACCGTTAAGGAAACCACCCAGTGGCTCGTGCCCGACGGGGACGGGTACGTCAAGATTGACCTGATCCATGTCAACGGCATGATCTATACCTTCAATATCCTTTTCGTGTGGATAGACTATACGTATTTCCCGGCGGAGGAGGTTCAGCGGATCACGGAGGGGGCCTGGATGGACGAGCTTTAATCCTTCACGGGATTTTCCGGAATCAGACACGCCTGACAGGAAAGGGGGGCTTGTATGAAAGAAAATCGACGTCTTGTTACTTTAATTCTGGCGCTGGCCCTGCTTGTGTCCGCCGGGCGCGCCGCCGCCGAACCCCTGGTTTTTTCCGCCGGGGGACGGAAGTGGTAGGTTGATCTTCCCCGGGGATATCTTGCGTATACCGGGGAAATGGGGGAAGACAGCCCGCTGCTGCCTGTGATCGGCGCTTCCGTAAAGGACATGAGCCGGTACATGACGGGGCTGGGGTGCTCGGTCTTCGCCGTATGTCTGCCGTCCGGGCATCAGCTGTGGCTTTCCGTGACGGACCGCAGCGCGGGCCTGGGAAGCGTCGGACCGGACGGATCCCTGCCTGAAAACATAGTGAAATCCTATTTTGACGGTACCGCGTTAAGCCGCGGTCCCTATACCGTCGAATCCTTCGGCGGCAGGGATTATTACCTGTTCGCGAAAGGAATAAGCATCTATGAGGGCGGCGTCAATTACCGCATCAGTGTTTTTTACGGGCAATACGAGATTATGCTGCGCTGGGAGTCCGGCACCGGGACCAGGACCGGGGAAGACATCGAAACACTGAAAGCCGTGATCCGGTCCGTGCAGCCGGTGAACTGACACTGTACGTCCCCGAACAGGCGGAAACAAGCCGTTTATCCGCGTCGGCCGGATCGCCAAACCGGGGTGCAGGGGCGAAGCCTTTGCCGCGGGGTCCGGGGCCGCGCAGGCCCCGGGTTCGCCGCACAATACGCACACTAAAAAACCATCGCCCCGCGGCAATCCGCGGGGCGAAATTCATGGCCCGTCAGTTGAACAGCGCCACGTCGGTTATCACAATGTCGTTGGGATACTTGGTGCCGGGGTAGGCGGAAATGATCCTGAGGCGCACCGCGGAAACGTTGTAATGGGTCCCCAGGTGGAAGGTCTGCCAGGAAAGGGAGGAGGTGTGGTCCGCGAGGGTGATGATCACCTCGTCCGAAAAATCGTAGGAATAGCTGTAGCGGAAGCCCACGGCGATGGTCCGGGGCCGCCCGTTGCGGAAATACCCGGTCATGCTGCCGTCGCCCCAGTAGCCGGAACGGATCTGGATGGAGGAAACGGTGGACGCGCTTGCCAGGTAGACCGCCGCCCAGCCGCTGCCCAGGGGATCGACGGTGGCGGAAAACTGCCAGTTGGTGGTGGGATCCCCGTCGATCAGGCGGTCCGGGATATACCGCGAAGGATCGCTGCCCCGGATATAGCTGGAGGCGGTGGCATAGCTGAGGGGCAGGCCGTAGCTGTGATATCCGCCGCTCCCTCCGCCGCCGCTCTGCAGGCAGGAGGAGGGGATCCAGCAGCGGCGCAGGGGGTTGGATATGCGGCTGTCGCTGTATTCCACCAGGGAATAGCCGTTTTCCCTGCCCCACACCGTAACGCGGGCGCCGGCGGGCACGTTCACCGGGCAGAGCGCGTAGGACGCGCCGGGCCCGAAACGCGCTTCCGCCGCCGAGGATACGGTGTCGCCGCCGAGATTCCGCTCCTCGGGGAGGCTCTGGATGTTCACGTTCAGGCGCTTCAGCCCGGTGTAGACCCGGTAGCGGGAGGAGCCTTCGGCGAAATCCACCTGCACCCACCATATTTCGTTGTAGCTGTCCCAGGCCCTGGCGACCGCGGTGACGGAGGCCCCGGCGTACAGAAAGGTGCCGGGCTCGTCATATCGGGTGCCGGGACCGGTGCGGGTGGCCAGCTTCTGATTGGTTGTGACGGTCAGGGAAGCCAGGGCGATCCCGTGCGGAAGGCCGAGGATCACCAGGGCCGAAAGCAGGCTGAGGGACCGCAGGAAACGCTTCATAACGGGTCACTCCTTTGAGGGTTTACCAACGCTCGGACATCATGAGAGTCCGCCTTTTCTTAAACCCGACTCTCTTATCGGGATGAGCGGCTCATTCCGCCGGCAGGATGCTTTCCAGGGCGGCGCGGAGCTCTTCCCCGTCCGTGAAGGCGCCCAGGTGATCCGATACGATGACGCCGTCCGCGCCGATGAACACGCTGGCGGGGATGCCCTGGTAGCCGAAATTGTAATAGGCATAATCCGTTTTGGCGATGAACACGGGGAAGGTGTAGTCGTTTTCGGCAATGAAGGCGGCGGCTTTTTCCTCGGTCTCGTAGGACCCGTCGCACAGGTCCACCATCACGAACTGGATGCGGTCGCCGTATTCATTGTACATTTTTTCGAACTCCGGGAACTCGTAGATGCACCAGGGGCACCAGGTGGCCCAGAAATTGACCACGATGGGCTTGCCGAAGAAGGAAGTCAGGGTCACTTTTTCGCCGTCGAGGGTGTAAAGCTCCATTTCGGAGGCCGTGTCGCCGGGCTTGTCCGCCGCCAGGGCGGGCAGGGCGACGGAGAGGGAGAGGAGAAGGGCAAGGAAAAGGGCCGTCAGTTTTTTCATCGTTCGTTCGCTCCTTTTTTGAAATGGACGGATGCTAGTTCCGTCCTATTATATTCCATATAACGCGCGGAAAGCAAACTTTATTGCATTGCGGGAAACATAAGAGTAAAATAATGTGAACCCGGAAAAGCGGAATTTGTCGGAGGTGACGGAAATGAATGTCATGGCGCGGTTGAACAGCGGCACCATGTACCTGATCTGCGGGGGCATCATCGCCTTTGTGGCGGCGGTGTGCGTGATTTTCGCCCTGCGGGCGTGGCGGGCCGGGAAGGCCATCGGGATGGACACCTCGGTGATGCTCAAGGTGATCCGTTCCAGCGCGTCCTTCTCCGTCCTGCCCGCGGTGGCGATTTTGCTGGGGGTCATCGCGCTGTCGGGCGCATTGGGCGTCCCATGGCCCTGGCTCAGGCTCAGCGTCATCGGCGCGCTGCATTACGAAACCCAGGTGGCCCACGGCGCCGCGGAGCAGGTGGGGATCGAGCTGGCGGGGGAGGCGATGACGGCGAGGGCCTTTTCCACCATCGCGCTTCTGATGAGCGCCTGCATCATGTGGGGCATGGTGCTGAACCTGTTCTTCAACAAAAAATACTCGTCCACGCTGCGCAGGCGCGGGGAATCAAAGGGCCCGTCCTTCGGCGATACGGCGATGACGGCCATGTTCATCGGGTTGGTAAGCGCGTATATCGGCAGCTACATCGGATCGCTCATATCGGGGCATGCCCGGTTCGACCTGGCGGGGGACCCGGTGCCGCTTCTGTGCGCCGCGGCCGCGGCGGTGGGAATGATGATTTTCACCCGGCTTTCCAAAGTGAAGGGCCTGAAATGGCTTGAGGACTTTTCCCTGGCGCTGGCGATGCTCGCGGGCATGGCGGCGGCCATCCTGTTCCGGATACTCTTCCCCGCGGCGGGGAGCGGCGCGGAGGCCGCGGCCGAGAGCGCGCGTCTGATGTTGGGAGGTGTGACGCTGTGACCATGAAGGATCCCTATGAAAGCTATACAAAAAAGACCCATCTGATCGGGCGGATCGCCACCCTGATCACCCTTTGCCTGCTGCTGGGCGCGCCCTTTGTGATCGGCGCATACCTGGGCGCCATGCCGGACCTCGGCGCCGCGGCCCGGGGCTTTATCTCGGTGGGCCTGGTGTGGACGGTGTCTTCGGTGGTGGAATTCCTGGTCTACCTGCCGATGCTGGGCTCGGGTGGCGGATACCTGGCCATGATCACCGGCAACCTGATCAACATGAAGATCCCCTGCGCGGTGAACAGCCGGGATCTGGCGGGGGTGAAGGCCGGCACGAAGGAAAACGAGATCGTCTCCACCCTGTCCATTGCCGTGTCCTCCCTGGTAACCGTCCTGGTGCTGGCCGCGGGCGTGCTGCTTTTGCAGCCGCTGCTCCCGGTGCTGGAATCCCCGGTGCTCCGGCCTGCCTTCGACCAGGTGGTGCCAGCGCTGTTCGGCGCGATGGCCTTCAAGTATTACCGCGGGCACCTGAAGCTGGCCCTGTGGCCGCTGCTTCTGATGAGCGCGCTGTTCATCCTGGTGCCGTCCCTTAAGAGCCAGACCAGCATCATGATCCTCCCTTCCGGCGCGCTGGCCATCCTTCTGGCCTGGTTCGGGTGGAAGAAAGAGAGGGCCGCGGGGTGATTACGGCGCTTCTTATCCTTGCGGGCCTCCTGCTTGCGGCGCTCCTCGCCGCCCTTTTGCGGGCCCTGTGCCTCAAAAGCAAAACGGCGTCCTATAAGGCGCCCCCGGCGGACCGAAGGGCGGAGGAATACGCCGAAAAGCTCAGCCGCATGGTCCGCTTCGACACGGTGTCGGTGCCCGAGACCGACCAGCGGGACAAATTCCTCCCCTTCCATGACCTGCTTAAAGAGCTTTTTCCGCTGGTGTTTTCCCGCCTTCAGAAAACCGAGATCGACGGCAATCTGCTGTTTTACTGGAAGGGCAAAAGCGCCTCGCGTCCATTGGTGCTGATGAGCCACCAGGACGTGGTGCCCGCCGGGGGCGAATGGAAGCACGCGCCTTTTTCCGGGGACATTGCGGAGGGCAAGGTATGGGGCCGCGGCGCCTCGGATACCAAATGCTCGGTGATGGGCTTTTTCCAGGCGGCGGAGGAGCTGCTTTCGGAGGGTTATACGCCGCCCGTGGACGTGTACCTGTCCTCCTCCTGCACCGAGGAATGGGCGGGGGACGGCTGCCCGAAGCTGGTCAGCTTCCTTGAAAAGCAGGGTGTCAGGCCTTTCCTTGTGTGCGACGAGGGCGGCGGCATCATCACCGACCCCATCGGCGGCATCCGGGGGAACTTCGCCATGGTCGGCGTGTTCGAAAAAGGCAAGGCCGACGTGAAGTTCACTGCCCGGGGGCAGGGCGGCCACGCAAGCGCCCCGGGAAAGAACACCCCGGTGGCCCGGGTGGCGGCCTTTGTAAACCATATGGAAAAGCATTCGCCCTTCGTAAAAAAAATGGAGCCCCCGGTGCGGGCCATGTTCGAAAACCTGGCGCCCTACGCTCCGTTCTATATGAAGCTGCTTTTCAGCAACATGTGGCTGTTCAAACCGCTGCTGGTCCGGGTGCTGCCCATGATCTCCGCCCAGGCGGGGGCCATGCTGAAAACCACCATTGCCTTTACCCGCCTGAAGGGCTCCGACGCCTATAACGTGCTGCCGGAGGAGGCCTGGGTGGGGGCCAACATGCGCTTCATTCCCCACGAGGGCATGGAAAAGAGCCTGGATAAGGTGCGGAAAATCAGCCGCGGATACGGCCTGGAGATGGAGGCGTACCATGCCTCCGACGTTTCCCGCAGCGTGGATATCCATGGGGAGGGCTTCAAAATCGTCGAAAGCGTGATCGGGCGTACCTTCCCCGGCGTTCCCGTCTGCCCCTATGTGATGACCGGCGCCACCGACGCCCGCAACTACGAGCGCATCGCCGAAAACGTGGTCCGCTTCGCCCCGGTCATCTACGGGCCGGAGCAGATGAAGGGCATGCACGGCGTCAATGAGAACATCGAATACAACTGTCTGCCGGGATGCGTAGACTTTTACAAAAACCTGATAGGGGCCATGGAATAAGAGTTGAGAGTTGAGAGTTGAGAGTTGAGAGTGAAGAGTGGAGAGTGAAGAGTGGAGAGTGAAGAGTGGAGTTTTGGATTGGTTCCGGTGGGTTATGACGCGGGATTTATGAGCGGATACGGAAAAGAGCGCCGCGGGATCGGGGGAAGCCCTTCGTCCGCGGCGCTTTTTCATATTCTTTTGGAAGGGGAAAACGGTGGAAGGAATTGTCCGCCGGGTCCGGGGCGTTTCGGGACCGGGGATTACTCCGCCGGGGCAGGCGCCGCCGTCAGGCGGGCGTAGGGTTCGCCCATGAGGATATGATTATATCCCGTTCCGGCCTCGTTCCGGGGGCAGACCAGATCCACGCCGACGCCGGCCTGGAACACCATGACGATATCGCTGCCGCCGAAGAGGAAGTAGCCCATAGGGTCGCCCTTCTCCACATGGTCGCCCACGGCCAGGCCTTCCTCCCAGTTGCAGGAGCAGATCTGGCTCATGCCGATGGGCAGCACCGCCACCAGGCCAAATTCCGCCGTGTCGATCACGACGCAGTCCCGGGTCTCGATCATCTGCCAGCCGGGGATGGCGTCCTCCAGCACATAGCACCGCGTTTCGGGATCCCATACGGTGATGCCGCCCGCGGCGTTGGCCCCGGGAATTTTCCGCAGTTCCACGATGGTGCCGCTGACGGGGAAGTGATAGCGGTGGTAGTCGTTCACGTCCAGGAAGGTGTGGGTCAGCGCGCCGCCCTTAAAGGCGTCCGCGTAGGCGGAGTCCGGCCCGAGGAGCTGGGCGACGGAGGTGAAGTTGGCGGACTTGATGGCCACGCCCTCGGCCTGGATCAGGTCGCCGTTTTCGTCGACGGACCAGAGCCCCTGGGGCTTCGCGTCCGCCGGGGATACCACCTCGCTGTCCGCGATGGGGCGCACGGACGAATCGATCAGGTGACGCGAAAACCAGTCGTTGAAGGTGGACCAGACGTTTTCATCGGCATACCAGCCGTACTGCATGCTCATGCTGGGATCGTTTTTGATGCGCCGGTAATAAAAATCGTTCCAGATCTCTTCCGTCGAAAGGAAAGCGCCCCATTCGTCGGAATACTCCCTGAGCCAGGAGGAAACGGGCTCGTGGTACTGCAGCGTGGGATAGTAATATCCCAGCCCATCAAGCTCCTCCAGCGGCTGGTCGAGCAGGAACCAGATGTAATCACTGCTCAGGTCGATGTGGTCGTACAGCGTCGGATACTCCGCTTCCGTCAGCACGTTCCACGGCATGCAGGTCGTGAGCCAGTCGACATAATCCAGCAGCTTATCCACGCTGTCGACGGGGTTGGTGACCGGGTCCGGGTTGATCTCATGCGCCAGGGCGAGGGACTTTTCCATCAGCGCCGTCAGCTCCGGGTCGGATTCAAGATAACCCTCCAGGGACAGCCTGGCCGCGGAATCGGCGAAATCCTCCGGCTGCGGGGCGGCCTCGGCCGCGGCGCCGCAGACGCACGCCGACAGAAGCGCCAGCGACATCAGCAGCGAGGCAAGCTTTTTCATCATACCTGTTCTCCTTTCGCGTTTGTTCCGGCGGCCGCGCGCAGATTCAAAGGAGCGGCGGAGCACAGGCGGCGGTCCTTGCCGGTCACGGGACCGGCCTCCTTTTGTTCGGTTTCTCCTGTTCAGTTTATTATACAGTAACCCATATGAAAGTAAACAGGCGATCCCCGACGGCACACTCCCGATGATATCCCGCCCCGCGCTCTCATTTAAACATATCCAACAGTTGATCTATCAGGTCATCGCTGTCGAACAGGGCGTTATCGATGCTTAAATCATATTTGCGGACAAAGGTATTGATAAACTCCGGCGAGGGATCGCCGTTCTTCCGGTGCTCCTCTTCGATCTCCGCCATCATCTGTTTCCGCCGGGCCTCCGCCTGATCGGCCTCCGCGTAGGATACGCCGTACATCTGGCCGAAGTTGACATAGATCTCCCACGGCCCGTCCTGGGAGGAAAAGAGGCTGCACTCGATGATTTTGTCCAGCAGCTCGCAGATTTCAAGATAAGTGTGCTTAAAATGCCGCCGGTCCTCTGAAAACGCCGATGTAACGTTGACCCAATTGCTCATGATCTTTCCTCCTTGTTTTTCCGGTTTTCACATCGCGGCCTCATCCCGGATGCCGATGCCCGCAGAGGCTGATCGATCACTGCCGGGATGATTGCCTTCGCTTTCCGGATGATGAATGTGTTTTAATCCGCGGCCGACTGAAATGTCCGATTCCATCATATCACAAAGCTCCGCGGAATTCAATCACCGTATTACTAATTATTACCATATATACGAAAGAGGCCCCTTTCGGTATCCGCGTCAAGTGGGCTTCCCCGATCGGGGTGCGGGGGCCTTGAAGGCCCCTGAAAAGCAGCGGGACAGAAAGGCCTTTCAAACAAGAACCCCTGTCAAAGCATCTGATATGCGGAGCCTTAGCGGCATATCCTTTTCAAATGCCTGAAGGAGTAGATATCTCTGATTATTGATTGTCAAACAGAACCGTCTTCGACGGAACCCTCTGTCAGCCTGACGCTTTTTGTGTCCGCTTTCCGGGATACAGTTTAATCATAACCATTCCAAAACTTCACTCTTCACTCTCCACTCTTCACTCTCCACTCTCCGCTCTCCGCTCTCCACTCTTCACTCTCCACTCTTCACTCTTCACTCTGTAAAAAACCGCATGAAAGGACCGCCGCGGCTTTTTCGGCCGCGGCGGTCCCTGCAAAGCGGTTTTTTACTTGATCACTCGCACCTTCAGCATATCGGGCCGGGCCGCGATGGCCTCGACGGCCTCTTTGGGCACCGGGGAATGGGTGTCCAGCACGGTGCAGGCCATGGTCCCGCGGGAGGAGTTGACCATGTTTTCGATGTTCAGGCCGACGCCGGCCACCGCGGAGGTGATGGCGGACAGGATGTTGGGCACGTTTTTGTGGATCACGGAGATCCGGTGGCCGGTGAGGGGCGGGAGCTCCATGGCCGGCAGATTGACGGAATTGCGGATGACGCCTTCTTCGATATAGGCCTTCAGCTCTTCGCCGGCCATGCGGGCGCAGTTGTCCTCGCTCTCGGGGGTGGAGGCGCCCAGATGGGGAATGGCGACAACGCCCTTCACGTTCAGGAGCTTTTCGTTGGGGAAGTCGGTGACGTAGCGGCGGAGCTTGCCGGAGGCGACGGCCTCAAGCAGCGCGTCGGTGTCCACCAGTTCGCCGCGGGCGAAGTTCAGGAGGGCGGCGCCGTTCTTCATCATGCCCAGCACCTCGGCGTTGACGGTGCCGCGGGTTTCGTTGTTCAGGGGCAGGTGCAGCGTCACATAGTCGCAGTCCTTCCAGATGTCCTGGATGGACTGGGTGTATTTCACCTGGCGGGAGAGGAAGAAGGCGTTCTTGACGGTCAGGAAGGGATCGTAGCCGATAACGTTCATGCCCAGATGGACGGCGTTGTTGGCCACCCTGGCGCCGATGGCGCCCAGGCCGATGACGCCCAGGGTTTTGCCGGCGATTTCGGGGCCGACGAACTGGCTCTTGCCCTTTTCCACCAGCTTGGCCACACCTTCCTGTCCGGCGAGGCCGCGGGCCCATTCGATGCCGGACACCACGTCGCGGCTGGCCAGAAGCAGACCGGTGAGCACCAGCTCGGCCACCGCGTTGGCGTTGGCGCCGGGGGTGTTGAAGACGGCGATGCCCTTCTGGCTCATTTCCTCGATGGGGATATTGTTGGTGCCGGCGCCGGCCCGGGCGACGGCCAGGACGGAGGCGGGCACTTCCATATCGTGCATGTCGAAGGAGCGCACGAGGATGCCCTCGGGAGCGGCGCTTTCCTTGACCAGGGTGTATTCACTGCCCATGGCTTCGGCGGCGACGGGGGAGATGGAATTGAGAATCTGAATCTCTTTCATGGATGTTGTGTCCTTTCCCTGATCCGCGCGGATCGTTTTTTAAGCGTTTTCCTTTTCGAACTTCTTCATGAATTCCGCCAGCGCCCTGACGCCTTCGATGGGCATGGCGTTGTAGATGGAGGCGCGCATGCCGCCCACCAGACGGTGGCCCTTGATGTTCACAAGGCCGTTGGCGGCGGCTTCCTTGACGAATTTGGCGTCCATGTCGGGATCGCCGGTGACGAAGGGCACGTTCATGCGGCTGCGGCAGTCCTTGCGGACGTTGTTGCGGTACAGGGAGGAATTGTCGATCAGGTCATAGAGCAGGGCGGATTTTTCCTTGTTGATCTCCTCGATGGTCTTCACGCCGCCCAGGGACTCCAGCCATTCGAAGCACAGGCCGGCCACGTAGATGGAATAGCAGGGCGGGGTGTTGAGCATGCTGTCATTCTTCACCTGCAGGGCCCAGTCGAACAGCTTGGGGCAGTCGGGGCGGGCGGAGCCGGGCAGATCGTCCCGGACCACCACGACGGTGAGGCCTGCGGGGCCGATGTTCTTCTGGGCGCCGGCGTAGATGACGCCGAACTTGCTTACGTCCACTTCTTCGGACAGGATATTGGAGGACATATCCGCCACCAGCGGGACCTTGCCGGTCTCCGGGACAAAGGTGTAGCGGGTGCCGAAAATGGTGTTGTTGGTGGTGATGTGGACATAGTCCGCGTTTTCGGAGATCATGTCCGGCGTGATGTCCGGGATGAAGGTATAGCCCTCGTCCCTGGAGGAGGCGATGCAGTTTACCTTGCCGTATTTCTGGGCCTCGACCATGGCGCCGTGGGCGAAATTGCCGGTGTCGGCGTAATCCGCCTCGGTCTTGAGCAGGTTCATGGCCACGGCGGCGAACTGGCCGGTGGCGCCGCCCTGCAGGAACAGCACCTTATAGTTGTCCGGAACCTTCATCACGCGGCGGAAGGCGCTCTGGGCACGTTCGAAGATTTCAAGGTACATTTTGCTGCGGTGGCTCATTTCCATCACCGACATGCCGGTGGAGCCGTAGGCAAGCATTTCCTTCTGGGCGGTTTCAAGTACCGGAAGGGGCAGTGCGGCGGGGCCGGCTGCAAAATTGTAAACGCGATCCATAAAAAACGCCTCCTTGGGTTATTCCGGCCGGATAAAAAGCCGGATGATCTGCTTCAAAATGAAAGCATCGTTCGTAATATAACAAATATAATGGAAGCGGTCCATAAAAAAACAAAAAAAATTCATTTCGATAGAAAAAACGGTATAAAAACGTCCGATGCCGCGGAAGAAGGCGGAAACGGAGCCTTTTCGGGCGGGGAAGGGCTTTACTTATCGGGCGATCTGTGGAAAAATAGGTACGGGAATTCAGGCGTCCCGCGGCCCGGGAAGCGCGGGCGGGCGCGCCGAAACGCGAACATAACGGATCAGTGGAAGGATTCCATCGGGCCCCGTGAAACGAGGAAAACGCGCCTGGACATGGCGTGGGGCCAGTTCATCCCGAACGACGTGGGCCATGACGAATACCTGCGGTGGGCCGAAAAAGCCGGCGCGGAAGCCGTCTATACCGTCAACCTGGGCACCGGCACGCTGCAGGACGCCGCGGACTGCGTGGAATACACCAACTTCCCGGGCGGCACCTGGTGGTCGGACCTGAGGAAAAAGAACGGGCACCCGGCGCCTTACGGGGTGCGTACCTGGTGCCTTGGAAACGAAATGGACGGGCCGTGGCAGATCGCCTCATGGGAAAAGGATCCCCGGGGCTACGGCATCCTGGCCCGCGAGACCAGCAAGGCCATGAAATGGGTGGATCCCTCCATTGAGACCGTCGCGTGCGTGTCCAGTTCCCCCTTCCTGAACCACTACCCGGACTGGGACCGGACGGCGCTGGAGGAATGCTACGACATCGTGGACTATATATCCCTGCACCACTACCATTCGGCCCCGCCGGACCTGCCCGGGGCGCTGCTTGCCGGGTACGCGGCCTTTGAGGATTACATCCGCACGGAAATCGCGCTGTGCGATTACGTGCGCACCAAACTGCGCACGAAAAAGACGATGATGCTTTCCCTGGACGAATACGGCAGCATGATCCGTCCCCGGGGCGAGGCGCGCCTGGGCCTGGGAGGCAGGCAGACCGCCGATATGTTCGGCGTGTTCGTTCCGGACCGCAAATATGCGCGCCGCGACCCGGACGACTGGTCCGCGCGCCAAAGGCCGCCCATGGCCCGGGAGATGCTGCGGGCCCTCGGCATGGCAAGCACCATGCTGGTGATGCTGAACCACGCGGACCGGGTAAGGATCGGCTGCGCCACCGGCGGGCTGGACGCCCTGTGCCGCACGGACCGGGAGCACGTCTGGAAAGGCGCCGCCCATTATCCCTTTACCCAGATGATCCGCTGGGCCAGAGGCGAGGCGCTGCGGTGCGAATTGCGCTGCGCGCGCGCGGATATCCCCGGGTACGCCATCGACGACATGAACCAGTACGGCGGATTCGAAGGGATCGAAACCGTGCAGTGCGCGGCGGCGCTGAACGGGGAAGCGGGGGAAATGACGGTGTTTGTGATCAACGCCGATCCCCATGAGGACCTGGAGCTGACCCTGGATGCCCGCGCCTTTGAAGGATGGAAGTTTACGGAGCATATCGCGATGTGCGCGGAGAGGGAGGACGACGCGAATACCTTCGAAAACCCGTGGGCGATCCTGCCCCGCAGGAACGTATCCTCCCGGGAGGAAAAGGGGATCGTGACGGCGGCGCTGCGCCGGGAATCCTGGAACGTGCTGCGCTTTATGCGTTGACATCCGCCCGAAGTGGCGTTATAATCCCATTTAACGGCCGGGAAGGGGAACAAAGCCCCCGTCCGGCGCGGTGAAAGAGAAGGCGGATCATCGGCTGGAAGTCCGCCGGACCGCGCGGGGGTCATTCGCCCCGGAGCCGCGGAGGTGAAATATCAAGTAGTCTCCGCCGTCCTTCCGCGTTAAGGGACTTGAGCGCGCGTTTTAAAACGCGCGGAAACTTGGGTGGTACCGCGCTGATCAGGGCGCCCCATGCTGCGGCATGGGGCGCCTTTTCCGCCGCGGAAAGAACAGCCATAAGAAAGGGTAAAAAAATGGGCATCAGGGAAGATTTGGAGAAGATCGGGCAGGAATTGCAGACGGAGCTCGGCAAGGTAGCCGACACCCAGGCGCTTGAGCAGCTGAAGGTACATCTGCTGGGCAAAAAGGGCAGCCTGACGGCGCTGCTTCGCGGCATGGGGGCCGTGGCCCCGGAGGACCGGCCGAAGATGGGCCAGATCATCAACGAGCGCCGGGCGGAAATGCAGGAGGCGCTGGAGAGCAAAATGCGGGAGCTTTCCCTGGCGGAAAAGGAACGCCGTCTCAAAAAGGAAGCCCTGGACATCACCGAGCCCCGGGACATCCCGGAGATCGGCGCGGTGCATCCCACCCAGGCGGTGCTGCGCGAGGTGCTGGACTGCTTCATCGGTTTGGGCTTCGACGTGGCGGAAGGCCCCGAGGTGGAACTGGACCACTACAATTTTGAGCTTCTGAACCTGCCGAAGAACCATCCGGCCAGGGACGCACAGGACACCTTCTATGTGGACGACAACATCGTCATGCGCACCCACACCTCGCCCGTGCAGGCGCGGGTGATGCTGAGCCGCAAGCCCCCCATCCGCATCGTCTGTCCCGGCCGGGTGTTCCGCGCCGACGAGATCGACGCCACCCATTCCCCGGTCTTCCACCAGATCGAAGGCCTGGTGATCGATGAAAACGTCACCATGGGCGACCTGAAGGGCACCCTGGACGCCTTCGCCAAAAAGCTGTACGGGGCGGACATCACCACCCGCTTCCGTCCTTCCTTCTTCCCGTTCACCGAGCCCAGTGCCGAGGTGGACCTGACCTGCTTCAACTGCAGGGGCAAGGGCTGCAGGATGTGCAAGGGCACGGGCTATATCGAGGTGCTCGGCTGCGGCATGGTGAACCCCAGGGTGCTGGAAATGTGCGGCATCGATCCGGAAAAGTATTCGGGCTTTGCCTTCGGCATCGGCCTGGAGAGGATCACGCTTCTGCGCTACGGCATCACGGACATGCGGCTGCTTTACGAGGGCGATCTTCGCTTCCTCAGGCAGTTCCGCTGAGGGGAGGACACAAAGATGAAGGTATCAATGAACTGGCTGAAGCGCTATACCGATATCCCGGTCTCAAACGCGGAATACGAAAGCCGCATGGTCATGAGCGGCACCGGCGTGGAGGGCATGGAGGACCTGGGCGCGGAACTTGAAAACGTGGTGGTGGGCAGGGTGCTCACCTGCGAAAACCATCCCAACAGCGACCACCTGCACGTGTGCTCGGTGGACGTGGGCGATGAGACGCTGCAGATCGTCTGCGGCGCCCCCAACGTGGCCGCGGGCCAGCTGGTGCCGGTGGCGAAGATCGGCGCCCGGCTGCCCGGGGACGTGAAGATCAAAAAAGGCAAGCTGCGCGGCGTGGAAAGCCAGGGCATGATCTGCTCCGGCGATGAAATGGGCGTGCCGGCGGAACTGTATCCCTCGGTGGGCGCCGCGGGGATCCTGGTGTTCAATGAGGATCATCCCCTGGGGACCGACGTCAGGGACATCTTCGGGCTGAAGGACACGGCGGTGGATTTCGAAATCCTGGCCAACCGTCCCGACTGCCTGAGCGTCTGGGGCATTGCCCGGGAGACCGCCGCCGTGCTGAAAACCCCCCTGCGCCTCCCGGAGGTGAAGGCGGAGGAAGGGGGCAAAGGCGATATCCGCGACCGTGTGGACGTAAGCGTGGAGGACATCGATCTGTGCCCCAGGTACGCCGCCAGGGTCATTGAAAACGTCAAGGTAGGCCCCAGCCCCGACTGGCTGAGGCAGTACCTGTACGCCGCCGGCATGCGGTCCATCAACAACGTGGTGGACATCACCAACTTTGTGATGCTGGAAACCGGCCACCCGATGCACGCCTTCGACCTGGACAAGGTGAAGGACAGGAAGATCATCGTCCGGAGGACGCGTCCCGGCGAAAAGCTGACCACCCTGGACGGAAAGAAATATGACATGACCGGCGCGGAGCTTGCCATCTGTGACGCGGACGGCCCCACGGGCCTGGCCGGCGTCATGGGCGGCGAGGAGAGCGAGATCACCGAAAACACCCGCGAGGTGATGTTCGAGTGCGCTTCCTTCGACCGCACCGGCATCCGCCTGACCACCCGCCGCCTGGGCTTCCGCACCGAAGCCAGCGGCCGGTTCGAAAGGGGCGTTTCCCCCAGGACCGTCATGACCGCCCTGGAGCGGGCCTGTCAGATGGTGAACGAGCTGGGCTGCGGCGACGTGGTCCCCGGCGTCATCGACATTTATCCCGATCCGGTAAAGGACGTGCGGGTGGACGCGCCGGTCAAATACATCGTTTCCCGCACCGGCGTGGACCTGACCGGCGAGGAAATGGCGGACATCCTGCGCAGGCTGTATTTCGACGTGACCCTTGAGGACGGCGTCCTGCACGTCATCGCGCCGGAATTCCGTCAGGACATCGAGGGCAAGGCCGACATCAGCGAGGAGGTGCTCCGCCTGGCGGGCTATGAGCGCATTCCCTCCACCGGCCTGAAGGGCGAAACCACCCAGGGTGGCCTCAACGCCAAGCTGAAGCGCCATATGACGGTGCAGGACATCCTCACGGGCTTGGGCTTCTACGAAACCATGACCTATTCCTTCATTTCCATGAAGTCCCTGGAGGCCCTGGGATTTGACCGGAACGATTCCCGCCTGAAGCCGGTCACCATCCGCAATCCCCTGGGCGAGGACACTGCCTGCCTGCGCACCACGATGATGCCCGGCCTTCTGAAGACCGTCGGCACCAACCGCCGCGCCGGCAACGAAACGGGCCGTATCTACGAGCTGGGCAATATCTATTCTCCCGACCGGAAGACCGACGAAGGCCTGCCGGTGGAAAAGGACACCCTGGCCCTGGGCGTCTGGGGCGGGGACAGCAGCTTTTACACCGTCCGGGGCGTCGCCGAGGCCATACTGCGCCGGGTGGGCGTCAATTACGCCATCGTGCCCGCCGCGGAAAAATACCTGCACCCCGGCCGCCGCGCCGCGCTTGTGAGCAGGGCCGACGAAAGCCGCGTTTACTGCGTCCTGGGCCAGCTCCATCCCGACGTGGCAGAGGAGGGCGGCATGGACCGCAATACCTTCGTATGCGAAATGGACCTGGAGACGGTGTTCGCCGACGCAAAGCCGATGGGCCATGTGGAGCCCATCGCCCGCTTCCCGCAGGTGGCCCGCGACCTGGCCCTTGTGATGGACGAGGACAAGCCCCTGGGCCCGCTGATGGACCACATGAAGGCGGCCTGCGGCCCGACGCTGGAGGATATCCGGCTGTTCGACGTGTTCCGCGGCGTCCAGGTGGGCCTGGGCAGGAAATCCGCCGCGTTCAGCCTGGTGCTGCGCGCGAAGGACCATACCCTGACCGAGGAGGAGATCAACGCCCTGGTGCAAAAGGCGCTGAAGGCGGCCGGGGCGGACGGAGCCGTGCTCCGCGCCTGATCCCTTTCGCTTCGGCCCCGAGGGGGCCTTAAGAAAACGCGGGCCGCCGCGGCGTTCACGCATCCGGCGGCCCGGCCTTTGTTTTTACGGCGCGGGCGCGCGGACCACTTTATTCCGGGGAGGAAAGCCATGCAGCAGGACGCCTTCGGCGTACCCTTTTCGGTCCGTGAATATACGGACATTTCCTGGCTCGCGCCTTACGGGCGTGTGGAAAAAGTGTGGGACGGGCTGATCAGCGGCAACCTGGTCTTCCTTGTCGACGGGCCCTACGGCAGGATGAAGGTGAAGTACGCCGGCGCGCGGCCCGTCAATTACAGCGGCCGGCCGGAGGACGCCGTGGAACGGCTGAAAAACGCCATGGACGTGTATTCCGTCCGCCACCGCTCCGTGCCGGAACTGCTCACCTGCGGAGAGGTCAACGGCGGGGAGGGCTTCGCGGCTTTTTTCCGATGGATTGAGGGCGAAAGCCTGTTTCCCTATCCGCCTTCCCCGGAGCCATGGAAGAGCCTCAGGCGCCAGGCGCGGGAAACCGTCATGCGGATGGCGGACGACATCATCGACCTGCACTGCGGCCTGGCCATGGCCGGCCGGGTCGCCGGGAATTTCAGGGACAGCAACCTGATCTATTCCCGGGAACGGGGAACCCTGACGCCCTGCAGCCTGGACGGATACCTGCGTATGCCCGCCGAAAACACCCTGGGGAGGATGCACGGCTCCGCGCGCTTCCTGGCGCCGGAGGAATACGAGCTTCACGCGCTCATCGACGAGAGGACCACGGTGTTCAACCTGGGGATGCTCTTGTTTATGATGCTCGGGAACAGGGACACCCTGGCCCTGAAGGACTGGACCATGTCCCCCCGGCTTTATGAGATTGCCTCGGTATGCATCCGGGAGAATCCCGGGGACCGCTGGCCGTCCCTGAACGCCCTGCGCTCCGCCTGGCGGACACAGGCCGGACAGGAGATCATGTGAAATCGGGATGAAGAATCAGATGGATAAGATCATTACCCGGGTGCTCCCGGCGGACGAGGAAAGCATCCGCCTGGGGGGAGAAATGATCGCCCGGGGCGAACTGGTGGGATTCCCCACCGAAACGGTGTACGGCCTGGGGGGCGACGCCCTGAACGAGAGAGCCGTGCGGAACATCTTTGCGGCCAAGGGAAGGCCGGCGGACAATCCTTTGATCGTTCACGTGGCAAAGGCGGAGGAGGCCGACGAATTGTGCTTCCCCACGGACCTGGCGAAGGAACTGATGCGCGCCTTCTGGCCCGGGCCGCTGACGCTGCTGATGAAAAAAAAGCCCTGCGTGCCGGACGTGACCACCGCGGGCCTGGATACCGTGGCGGTCCGCTGTCCGATGCATCCGGCGGCCCTGGGGCTGATCTCCGCCGCCGGGGTGCCCATCGCCGCGCCCAGCGGCAATCTGTCGGGCAGGCCGAGCCCCACCCGGGCCGCGCATATGCTGGAGGACATGGACGGGCGTATCCCGCTGATCCTTGACGGCGGCGACTGCCGCGTGGGGGTGGAATCCACCGTGCTGTCGCTTGCCGGGGACGAACCCGTGATTTTCCGGCCCGGCGGAATCACCCGGGAGGACATCGTGAAAGTCGCCGGGAAATGCGCCGTGGCGGACAGCGTCATGCGCCCGCTGAAGGAGGGCGAAAGCGCTCCGTCCCCGGGAATGAAGCACCGGCACTACGCCCCGAAGGGCAATATGACGGTGGTGGAGGGCGAAGACGCCGAAAAGGTGATCCGTAAGCTGAAAGAACTGTACGACGCTTCCGGCAACGCCTGCATCCTGTGCCACACCGCCCATCTGAAGGAATTCGGAGGCCGCCGGGTGACGGACCTGGGGGACAGCGCCGAGAAAACGGCCCGCGTGCTGTTTGCCGCCCTCAGGGAAATGGACGAGGAGCACATCGACCGCATCCTGTGCGAGGGCTGGAGCGAAAACGGCGTGGGCCTGGCGGTGATGAACCGGATGGCCCGGGCGGCCGCCTTCGATATCGTAAGGGTATAAAGCACCGGACGGAAACAAGCGCCGGAAAGCGGGGAAGTTTTCCCGCCCTCCGGCGCTGTTTTTGCGGACGTTTTTATGTTATACCCATCCACGGTCGTAGCATTCCAGGGTCTCCCCGAGCCAGTACCGGTATCGGATCCCCGGGACCTCCAGGGCCTTCAGACGCCGCCACAGGGGCAGTCCGTCGGACACGTCGTGCCACAGGTCGGCGAAAACGGTGTCATATTCCCCCGGCGCGGGCAGGAAAGCGAAGGCGTCGCCCCGGACCAGGCGGATTTTGTCCTTCGGGAAAAGGGGCAGCAGCGTTCGGGTGAACAGGGAGATGATCTCCGGGTCCCGTTCCACGGCGGTGACGCTTTCGACATGAGGGTTTATGGCGGCGTGGTACAGGTAATAGCCCATGCCGAGCCCCAGGCACAGAACCCTGCCCCGGGCCGCCCGGGCCCCGGGCAGGATGGTCTCGATCTCGTTGGGGTGCAGGCTCATCCATTCCCGTCCGCCATCCCGGAGAGACGGGTAGACGAAGTCCTCCGTAAAGAAGGCGACGGGCTGGACGACCCGGCCGTCGGGGAAAACGCGGAGGTCCCCGGCGGGAAACAGCGTCATGGCGGGCAGACAGGCGTCGGCGAGGGCGACGCGGCCGGGGGGCGCGGGACGCGTTTCCTTTGCGCCGCGCAGAAGGCGGGCAAAGGGATCGTCAAGGTAAGCAGAAGGGGTTTTTATCGTCAGGGAAGGGCGGATGTATTTTTCCATCAGCAGCCGTCCCCGGGGCGCGGCCGCGTCCAGCCCAAGGGCCTCGCACATCAGGTACGCGGCCGCCTCCTCCGGAGGCATGGCAAGGGCTGAGGCCATTTCCATAAGGTCCGCTTTCGCGGCGAAGGCGGGCCGGTTGGTCAGGATATCGGCGTATCTTGCCAGCATTTCGCTGTTGTCACGGCGGATGTCTTCGCGCATTTTGACCTCCTGAAGATTGCTGAAAAGAGAAAAAAACGGGATGAGGTTCCCCGTCCGGCCGTGCGCCGCGAACGCGGCGGATTACCCCGCGGGCATTCTCCCCGACGTATTTCCGGGTTTAATTATACCACGGCGGCGGCGCGGATTCACGGAAAAACACGTTCCGCCGCCGGATGCCGGCCGTTTTCGGGGCTGTCTCGCGCAGGAATGTATACAAAAAACAGCAAAAAAACAATTTTATTTCCTCATTCCCCGAAAAACGGTTTGCGTCCGCATCAATTCCATTGTATCATGTGTTTATCCGTCAAACGGATAATCCAAATTCGAATTATTCATTTTCATCGAGGAGAAATGGCAAAATGAAGCGCTGCATGGATATGACAGTCGAAGAACTTGCAGAAGAACTCAAGACACTCAAAAAAGAGTACGCCCGGGTGCAGGCGCTGGAGCTGCGCCTGGACATGAGCCGGGGGAAGCCATGCAAGGAACAGCTGGACCTGTCGATGGGCATGATGGACGTATTGGACTCCAGCTCGGACCTGACCTGCGACGACGGGACGGACTGCCGCAACTACGGGCAGCTGACCGGCATTGACGAGGCCCGGGTGCTTCTGGGCGACATGATGGAGAACAACCCCAACGACATCATCATCTACGGCAACTCCTCCCTGAACGTGATGTACGACACGGTTTCCCGCGCCTACACCCACGGCATCATGGGCAACACCCCCTGGTGCAAGCTGGACAAGGTGCGCTTTCTGTGCCCCGTGCCGGGCTACGACCGCCATTTTGCCATCACGGAGTATTTCGGCATCGAAATGATCCCGGTGCCCATGACGCCCACCGGCCCCCGGATGGACATGGTGGAGAACCTGGTGTCCCAGGACGAAGCCATCAAGGGAATCTGGTGCGTGCCCAAGTATTCCAATCCCCAGGGCTATTCCTACAGCGACGAAACGGTGCGCCGTTTCGCCCGCCTCAAGCCGGCGGCCCGGGATTTCAGGATCTTCTGGGACAACGCCTACGGCATGCACCACCTGTACGACGACCATCAGGACTACCTGATCGAGATCCTGGCCGAATGCAAGCGCGCCGGCAATCCCGACCTGGTGTACAAGTTTTCCTCCACCTCCAAGATCACCTTCCCCGGCAGCGGCATCGCCGCCCTGGCCACCTCCCCCAACAACATGGAGGACATCCGGGTGCAGCTGCGCCACCAGACCATCGGCCACGACAAGGTGAACCAATTGCGCCACGTCCGCTTCTTCGGGGACATCCACGGCATGGTGGAGCATATGCGCAAGCACGCCGATATCCTGCGGCCCAAGTTCGAAATGGTGGAAAGCATCCTGGACGAGGAGCTGGGCGGGCTGGACATCGGCACCTGGACCAAGCCCCTGGGCGGATACTTTATAGATTTCGAATCCCTGCCCGGCTGCGCCAAAGCCATCGTGGCCCGGTGCAAAAAGGCGGGCGTCATTCTGACCCCGGCGGGCGCCACATGGCCCTACGGCAAGGACCCGGAGGATACCGGCATCCGCATTGCCCCCACCTTCCCCAGCATGAGCGACCTGGAAAACGCCGCCAAGCTTTTCGCCCTGTGCGTGAAGCTGGTCAGCATGGAAAAAATATTAAAGGAAAAGCAGCTTTCCGTCCCCGCCACCTGACATACTGCCTGTTTCCCGCGGGCCGAAACGCGCAAAAATCGCGTTTTCACTCCGCGGGATACTTGTTTTTTGGTGTCGTTTGGGGTATCCTGATAACAGCGGTAGTTAACTCAAACCA
The DNA here is from genome assembly GCA_902789365.1 of uncultured Eubacteriales bacterium. Classification (GTDB taxonomy): domain Bacteria; phylum Bacillota; class Clostridia; order Christensenellales; family Aristaeellaceae; genus RUG756. Next base: position 13,690 of record CADANQ010000021.1, on the reverse strand, counting down.
TATCTGAAAGGAGACTGATCACCATGAACACCCGGAAGATCCTGTCCCTGGCCATGGCGCTGGTGATGCTGCTGTCCGTCTCGTCCGCGTTCGCGGACATGAACGGCGACGAATACGCCGCCGCGGCTAACGTGAAGACCGAACTTGCCGAGAGTTACGAGGGCAAAACGGTCATCCTGCACACGAACGACGTCCACGGCGCGATCGGCGGCTATGCCTACATCGCCGCCCTGAAGCAGGAATTCGACGCCCGCGGCGCCACGGTCATCCTGGCCGACGCCGGCGACTATTCCCAGGGCACCACTTACGTGAGCACCTCCAAGGGCGCGTCCGCCATCGCGATGATGAACGAGGCCGGCTATGACGTCGTCACCCTGGGCAACCACGAATTCGACTACGGCTATGAACAGCTGATGCTGAACCTGGCCGACGCCCGGTTCACGCCGATCTGCTGCAACGTGATCCTGGATTCGACCGGCCAGCCCATCCTGGCGCCTTCCTGCACGATCGAGACCGACGCGGGCCTGAGGATTGCCTTTGTCGGCGTTGAGACCCCCGAGACAGCCACCAAGGTCAATCCCGCCCTGATCAAAGAGATTCACTTCACCGCCTTTGACGAACTGTACACCACCGTACAGGGCGCCGTGGACGGGGTCCGGGAAAACGCTGACCTGGTCTTCGGCCTGTTCCACCTGGGCGTGGACGCCGAATCCGCCCCCAACGGCTACCGTTCCGTGGACGTTCTGGGCAAGGTGAACGGCATTGACTTCGTGATTGACGGCCACAGCCATACCGTGATGACCGCTGGCGAAAACGGCGAACGCATCCAGTCCACCGGCACCGCGTTTGCCTATATCGGCGTGGTCGTCATCGACAACGCCACCAAGCAGATCGAGGACAACTACCTGATGCCCACGTCCGTCGGCATTTACTCCATGCCCAAAAACGAAGAGATGACGCTGGCGTCCGACGCCGTGATCGGGCTCGTGGATGCCCTGTACGGCGAGGAGTTCGCCGTCACCGATGTGAACCTCAACGGCGACCGCGCTCCCGGCAACCGCACCGAAGAGACCAACCTGGGCGACCTGATCACCGACGCGATGGTCTGGATCGTCACCAAGGAATCCGGCGCCGAGCAGGAAGAACCCTTCGAGGTGGTCGGCATCACCAACGGCGGCGGCATCCGCGCCTCCATCCCGGCCGGCGGCATCACCATGAACCAGGTCCACACCGTGTTGCCCTTCGGCAACACCGTGGCCGTGGTTTATGTGACCGGCGCCGAGCTGCTGGAAGCCCTGGAAGCCTCCACCTACTGCACGCCCGACGCGGTCGGCGGCTTCCCGCAGACCAGCGGCATCGACTGGACTCTGGACACCACCAAGCCCTATGACCAGGGCGCAGTCTACGTCCTGGACGGCAAGGAAAGCAGCTACTACGCCCCCGCCTCCATCCAGCGCGTCACCATCACGGCCATCAACGGCAAGCCCTTCGATCCCGAAGCGGTCTACGCGGTCGTGACCAACAATTTCTGCGCCGCCGGCGGCGATACCTACAACGTGTTCGCCAACGCGGGCAACAGCTTCGATACCTCCATCCCCATGGACGAGGCCCTGATGGAGTACATCACCGAAGCCCTGAACGGCGTGATCACCGAGGAAGCCTACGGTCAGCCCCGCGGCAACGCGGTCCAGATCCTGGCAGCCGAATAATCGCGCGAGACCGGAACAATTCCGGGGCCGCGGAGAACGGGCGCGTCAAGCGCCTGGCCTCCGCGGCCTTTTTTATGCCGCCGCCCGCACGCGAAAAAGACGCGGGCGCGTCCGCCCGCGGCCTTCAAGCCGGAATCCGTTATTTGTATTCCTCTTCGAGTTTTTTACGCACGGCGTTCAGGAAATCCCGGCTGTTGACGGGGTTGGCCTCGCCTTCGTAAATCAGGGCCAGGTCCTTTGTCATGGTCCCGCCCTCGATGGTGTCGACGACGGCCCTTTCGAGGCGTCCGGCAAAATCGCAAAGATCTGTAAGACCATCCATTTCGCCGCGCTTGCGCAGGGCGCCGGTCCAGGCGAAGATGGTGGCCACCGGGTTGGTGGAGGTCTCCTCGCCCTTCAGGTACCGGTAGTAGTGCCTCGTGACGGTGCCGTGGGCGGCCTCGTATTCGTACTTGCCGTCGGGGCTGACCAGGACGCTGGTCATCATGGCCAGGCTGCCGAAGGCGGTGGCGATCATGTCGCTCATCACGTCGCCGTCGTAGTTCTTGCAGGCCCAGATCATGCCGCCCTTTGAACGGATGATCCTGGCCACCGCGTCGTCGATCAGGGTGTAGAAATAGGTGATGCCGGCCTTTTCAAAGGCTTCCCGGTATTCCGCGTCGAAAATCTCCTGAAAGATGTCCTTGAAATGGTGGTCGTACACCTTGGAGATGGTGTCCTTGGAGGAGAACCACAAATCCTGCCGGGTGTCCAGGGCGTATTTGAAGCAGGCCCGGGCAAAGGAGGAGATGGAGGAGTCCAGGTTATGGATGCCCTGGATGATGCCGGGGCCCTTGAAATCAAAAATCGTCTTCCGCGTTTCCGTTCCGTCCTCGCCGGTAAACACCAGCTCCGCCCTGCCCTTGCCGGGGACGGTCATCTCGGTGTTGCGGTAGATGTCGCCGTAGGCGTGGCGGGCGATGGTGATGGGCTTTTCCCAGGTCCGTACGGTGGGGCGGACGCCCTTCACCAGGATGGGGGCGCGGAACACGGTGCCGTCCATCATGGCGCGGATGGTGCCGTTGGGGCTTTTCCACATCTGCTTCAGGCCGTATTCCTCCACGCGCTGGGCGTTGGGGGTGATGGTGGCGCACTTGACGGCCACGCCGTACTTCATCGCCGCCAGGGCGCTGTCCACGGTCACCTGATCCTCCGTTTCGTCCCGGTGCTTAAGGCCCAGGTCGAAGTATACGGTCTTCAGGTCGATAAAGGGCCTGAGCAGGATGTCCTTGATATCCGCCCACAGGACGCGGGTCATTTCGTCGCCGTCCATTTCCACCAGGGGAGTCGTCATCTGAAGCTTGTCCATCGTCAGCCTTCCTTTCTTCGGTGCGGGATTATTTTATCAGCATGCGCGGCGCGCATCAAGGCGCGGCCTGTTTTTTTGCGGGATTTTTGCCCGGCGTTTTTTTGCGTTTTTTTTGCGTTTTTATTCCGCGTCCAGCAGCGCCATCAGTTCCTCCCGGGTCATGCTGCCGAAGGCGGCGCCTTCGCCGCTGAGGATCTCCTCGGCCAGGCCCTGCTTTTTCTCCTGAAGGCGGAGGATCTTTTCCTCGATGGTGTCCCGGCAGATCAGCTTGAACACGGTCACGGTCTTTTCCTGGCCGATGCGGTGGGCACGGTCGGTGGCCTGGCTGGTGGCCGCGGCGTTCCACCAGGGGTCGTAATGGACCACGATGTCGGCGCCGGTCAGGTTCAGCCCGGTGCCGCCGGCCTTGAGGCTGATCAGGAACACCGGCACGTCGTTTCGGTTGAATTCGCCGGCCATGCGGGTCCTTTCCTCCTTGGGGGTCGCGCCGGTGAGCATATAGAAGGGGGAACCGCTCTTTTTCAGGTCCCCGGCGATCAGGTCCAGCATGGAGGTGAACTGGGAGAACACCAGGACCTTGTGCCCGCCCGCGGCGGCCTCGTCCAGCAGGTCCCGTAGCGCCTCTCTTTTGCAGCTCTCCCCGTCGTATCCCTCGGCAAACAGGGAGGGGTCGCAGCAGATCTGCCGAAGCCGGGTGATCTCGGCCAGCACGCGGAAGCGCTTGCGGGCAAATGGTTCCCCGTCGTCGTTTTCCAGCATTTCCTTCAGGTGATGGACCTGGGCGGAATACAGTTCCCCCTGGCGGCGGGACATCACCACCGTGCGGGTTTCCTCCATTTTGTCCGGCAGCTCCCGCAGCACGTCCTTTTTGAGCCGGCGCAGGATGAAGGGGGAGGTCATCTTCTTCAGCTTTTCCATCGCGCCGGATTCCGCGTCCCGGACGGCCGGGGTTTCGATCTGGGCGCGGAAAGCGGGATAATCGTACAAAAAGCCCGGCATCAGGAAATCGAAGATGCTCCACATTTCGCTCAGGCTGTTTTCGATCGGCGTCCCGGTCAGGGCGAAGCGGTGGGCGGAGGGAACGGCTTTCACGGACCGGGCGGCGACGGAGGAGGCGGTCTTGATGTACTGCGCCTCGTCCAGGACGTGGAAATCGAACCGGGCGCCGGCGTACAGGTCCGCGTCCCGCTTCAGCAGGTCGTAGGAGGTGACCAGCACATCGTATTCGGCGGCGAGGGCGATCAGGTCTTTGCGCTGGGCGGCGGCGCCGGTCACCGGAAGCACGCGCATGTCCGGCGCGAAGCGCCTGAATTCCGCCTGCCAGTTGTATACCAGCGACGCGGGACAGACGATCAGGCTGGGAAGGCGCTCCCCGGCGGGCGTATGGTCCCGGCGGTATTTAAGGCAGCTGATCATCTGGATCGTTTTGCCCAGGCCCATGTCGTCGGCCAGGATGCCGCCGAAACCCGCCGAGGCGAGGGTCATCAGCCACCTGAAGCCCGTGGCCTGGTAGGGACGGAGGACGCCGGCGAGGGATTCAGGCACGTCGAAATCGCTTTCCGAAACGGTGCGGAAGGAGCGGATCAGCTGCCGGAAGGCCGCGTCCCGGGTGGCCCGGATGCCCTCGTGCTCGCGCATCATCGCGTCCAGGAACAGCGCCCGGTAGGCGGGAATGTGCATTTTGCCGCCGACAAAGCTGCGGATGTCGGTGTGGGCGGCATCCATCAGCCGGCGCAGCTCCTCGACGCTTTCGCTTTGCAGGTCCACGTATTCGCCGCTGCGCAGCCGGTGCCAGCGCTGCTTCGTCACGCAGGCCTGCAGGATCTCCTTCAGGTCCCTTTCGCTCAGGTCGGGGCAGGTGACGCTCAGCGTCAGCAGGTCGTTTTCCAGCCGGACGCCGGCCTGCACGCTGAAGCGCCTGCGGATCCGGATGGAGGAAAAGCGGTCCGACGCCATGACGCGGCCCCATTTTTCCAGTCCCGCGGCGCCGTCCGACATCAGGGAGCAGACAAAATCGTCGTCCCTTGCGTGATAAAGCAGTCGAAGCTTCGGGTCCGTTTCGGGAAAGAGCGCCCGGGCGGCCTCCAGGGCGTTCTCCTCCAGGGCCGTGTCCCGCCAGGGCTCCGGGGGCTGATCGTCCGGGTACAGCTTCCATTCCCTGTCCCCGTAGGCGGCCGAAACGACGCAGGTGATCCTGTCGTCCCCGGCATCCAGGAAAAAGGTGATCTCGCCCGCGGGCGGCAGCCAGGAAGTCACCCGTTCGGCGTCGTTTTCGGTAAGGTCGGCGTGCTCCCTCAGATACGGGACCACGGACCGGTAAAAATCCGGAAGCGCTTCCCGGCCGACGGTAAAGAAAAACCGGCCGGAGAGTCCCGGAAAACGCTTTTTCCATTCCCGGACGGGCCGAAGGTCCGTGCGCGCCAGTTCGGGTCCGTTTTTGTCCATGGTGTAGGCGTATCTCGACCCGATGATGAACTCGGGCGTTTCGCCCTCGCCGCGCACGCCCATCAGCAGCCCGTCCTCAAGGACCGGGGTCAGGGTGACGGCGGGAAGGACGGATTTCTCCGTCAGGCGGACGGGGGCTTTGCCGGAGCCGCGCTGCGGGACGGGGGCGTCCCGGCAGAGATCGAAAAAGTCGTCCAGCCTTTCCCCGTAGAGGGGCAGCAGCATGGCGTCGCTTTTTGTGCTGCCCACCGGACGCATGGCGGACAGGGCGCGGTCGTTGTCGACCCACTTGACCAGGAAATCAAGGAGCGGCCGGGAAGCGTCCTCGACGGGCTGGAGCGAAAAATCCAGCGCTTCCTTCGCGGACAGGTTATATTTGCCGCCGGTGTGAAAGGCGTCGGCAAAGGCGCACAGGTCCTTGCACTGCAGAAGCGTTCCGGAGCCCACCCGGAAGAGGAGCGCGGGCAGGGAAAAAGAGGAGGTATCCAGCACGGGGCTGACGCGGATGGGGAGGGACTGACGTACCTGTCTGAGGGCGGCGGAGGGCGTGCCGGTGTAAAAATGCCGGATCAGGCTTTGGCCCGCCATGTCGGAATAGTCGACGGACCGGCTGCCTTTTTCCAGTTCGCGCGCAATCAGCCTGAGCGCCGCGACGCAGTGCGGACACAGCTCCCCCTTTTCGGGGTCCGGCATTGCGCAGGGATACTTCCGCATCCTGGAGTCGCATATGAGCAGGGGGACGCAGCGCCGCTCGGCCTGGAGGCTTACCGTAAAAGGCAGGCCGTGCTTTTCCGGCAGATAAAAGGTGACCGAGGCCCTCAGGATGCGGTCGGAGTAATAGGTTTCTATCACCCGGATCTCGGGGGCTCCGGCCTGGCCTTTGCGGATCATTTCGTCGGCCAGGGCGCTGTATTCCGAGGGGACGGCGACGTCCGTCAGTGTTCTGCGCAGGTCGAAGTAGGGGACGCGGACCATAAAGGAATCGTTTTCCGGCGTGACGCCGGCGTTTTGTTCCGGAAACAGCGGCGCTTTGAGCGCGCCGTAAAGGGGCTTCGGGGGTTCCGGCGTTATATCCCCGTTTTCGATGGCGTACATGACGGCCGCCGCGTGCTTGCAGGGGCGCAGGTCCATGGCGGACACCGGGCAGCTGCAGCGCATGCTCGGGCGGCGGCCGGTCCGGATGGTGACGGCGTAGGTCTCGGAGCCCAGCACCCGGGCGGTATAGCATCCCGGCGAGATCTCCTTCAGGCCGGTGACCCGGCCCTGGCGGTAATATTCCTCTCCCCGCCTGAGGGTGACCGCGGAAAACAGTTTTTCCCAGCTTTGGTTCATGGCGGAATCCTTTCGTCTTTCGTTCCGTTTGTCATTGTATCCGGTTTTGCCGCGAAACGCAAGCGGCGGGCCGGGGTTTGACAGGCGGCGGGGGACAACGTATAATTTCGGGTGGCGGACGCGCTTTAAGGAGCGGATGCGTGGCGACACGCGGCGGCCATGCCGTCATGGGAAGCGGATGAGATTTCCGAGCTATCCCAGTAACCGTGAAGCGGACGAAAGGACGACGCCGGGAAAGGAGGGATCAGCCCTTTTCCGGCAGCCACTGCCCTTCGGGTGGGAAGGTGTCCGATTAGGATGATGCCAAGCCGGGAGACCTGTCTTCCCCTTAAGGTGTCCGAACAATACAAAGGAGGTCATCAGGATGACCGGAAAAATCATTTCCCTGTTTCTGTGCGTCATGATGCTGGCCGGCTGCGGACCGGCCCTGGCGGAAGACACACGGGTGACCGTGACCGACATGGCCGGCCGCGAGATCACACTGGACGCCCCCGCCGAGCGGGTGGTGGTGCTCCAGCCCGGCGACGCGGAGATCCTTTACGCCATCGGCGCGGGGGACAAAGTTGTGGGCCGCGGCGCGTATGTGGACTGGCCCGAGGAAGCGCTTGAGGTCCCGTCCGTGATGAGCGGCTACGAGACCAACCTGGAGGAGATCATCGCACTGTCACCCCAGGCGGTGATCATGACCGTGATGAGCCAGACCGAGGAGCAGGTGAAGGCGCTGGAGGACGCGGGCATCCGCGTGATCGTCACCGACGCCCAGAGCCTGGAGGACATCTATACCTGCATCGCGCTTCTCGGCGCGGTGGTCGGAAGGAATGACGAGGCGAAGGAGCTGGCCGCGTCCATGCGGGCGGAGCTTGCCGGCATCGCCGCCGAAGCCAAAGCCCTCGGATCGGAAGGGAAGACCTTCTATTATGAGGAAAGCCCGCTCCAGTGGGGCCTGTGGGCCGGCGGCAGCGGCATTTTCTTTGACGACCTGTGCGCCATGATGGGGATGAAGAACATTTTCGGCGATCTGTCCGGCCACAACAGCGTCAGCGAAGAGCAGGTGCTGGCCCTGAATCCAGACCTGATCTTTACCACCACGATGTATTACGGCGAAGGCCCGGCCCCGGACGAGGAGATCGCCTCCCGCGCCGGCTGGGAAAACGTGTCGGCCGTGAAGAACGGCGCGATCCTTTTTGACAACACCTCTTCCATTGCCCGTCCCGGACCCCGCGTAGTGGACGCCGCCGAACTGATCCTTGAGCTTCTCAGGACACTTGCGGCAGGGAACAACGCGGCCTGAGGCCGATATTTCGGGGCTGCCGCGCTTCGCGGCAGCCCTTTTCGGGAGGGGTTCGAACTTGAAGGATCGCGGCGTAATCAAAGAACTGGCGGTTTTGATTCCGGCGCTCGGCACCCTGGCGGCGCTTGTCCTGTGCGTGTGCGCGGGATCGGTGAATATCCCGGCGGAAAAGGTTCTTTCCACGGTGTGGAACGGCATTTGGGGCCGGCCCCAGAGCGGCGCGGAGGTCAGCATCATTCTGCGGGTGCGCCTGCCCCGGGTGCTGTGCGCCATGCTGTGCGGCTCTGCCCTTTCGCTGTCCGGCGCGGCCATGCAGGGCCTGCTGCGCAATCCCCTGGCGGACGGCAGCACCCTGGGCGTGGCCAGTGGCGCGTCCCTGGGGGCGGCGTCGGCCATATTGCTGGGAATCCGTTTTCCCGGCGTTCCGCTGGCCGGAACCATGGTCACGGCGATCCTTTTCGCCTTCCTCAGCCTCGCCGCCATCCTGGCCCTGGCCTTTGCCATGGACCGCAGCCTGTCCACCCACACCATCATCCTCATCGGCATCATTTACACCATGTTCGTCTCCAGCGCGATGAGTCTGCTGGTCACATTTTCGGGGGAAAAGCTGCGTTCCATCACCTTCTGGACCATGGGCTCCTTTTCCGGGGCGGACTATCCCCAGGTGCTGATCCTGCTGGGAACGCTGGTCGTCTGCGGTGCGGGGCTTGTCATGCTCTCTCCGGAACTGAACGCCTTTTCCGGGGGCGAAAAAAACGCGGCGCACCTGGGCGTCAATGTAAAGGCGGTGCGCTTCATTGTGCTGGTGCTGGTGTCGGTGATGGTGGGCGTGTGCGTGTCGGTGGGCGGCTCCGTGGCCTTTGTGGGGCTGGTGGTTCCCCATATCCTGCGCAGGCTGACCGGCCCGGACCACCGGGTTCTGCTGCCGGCCTGCGTTTTCGGCGGCGCCGTTTTCCTGATGCTGTGCGACCTGTGCGCCAGGACGCTGCTCAGCCCCGTGGAGCTGCCGGTGGGCGTGGTCACCAGCATGATCGGCGCGGCGGTTTTCGTGGTCGTCTTTTACCGTACGCGGAAGGGGGTGCGCTGAAACGCGGACGATGCTGGAATGGAAGGGCGTCACCGTAAGCTATGACAAAAAAACCGCCGCCGCGGACGTGTCCCTCAGCGTCCGGGAGGGCGAATGGCTGATGCTCTGCGGCCCCAACGGCTCCGGCAAGACCACGCTGCTGGAGGCCGCGGCCGGGGTGCTTCCCTACCGGGGCAGCATCCTTTTGGAGGGCGGCGAGGTAAGGGAAATGAAAAGCGCATCCCGGGCCCGCAAAATGGCGGTGCTCAGCCAGGGGAGCCGCGTGGACGAGGATTTTACCGTGGCCGAGACCGTGGCGCTGGGGCTCTACGCGTCCCGCCGGAACCGTTTTTTCCCGGCGCCGGACGGCGGGGAAAGGGTGGCGCGGGCCCTGGAAATGACGATGCTCACAGACCTTCGGGACCGGCGGATGTCCGGGCTTTCCGGCGGGGAAAGCCAGAGGGTATTCCTGGCCCAGGTCTTCTGCCAGGATACCGACGTACTGCTGCTGGACGAGGCCACCCGGTCCCTGGACATGCGCTACCAGAAGGAAATCTACGACCTGGTGAGGGCGTGGCTTGCCCGGGGAAGGCGCTGCGCGGTGTCGGTGGAGCACGATTTGGACCTGTGCCGCCTCTACGGCACCCACTGCGCCCTGCTGCGGGAAGGACATTTGGTGGCTTTCGGGCGCGCGGGAGAGGTTATGACGGGCGAAAACCTCGGGAAGACCTTTGATATGGACGCGGAGGAATGGATCCGCGAAAAAAAGAGCGTATGGAAAGGATGGATGGAACGGTGATCAGGGAACTGGCTGAGAAAAGCAGGAGCTGCCGGGGATACGCCCCGACGGAGGTAAAAAAAGAAACGCTCACGAAGCTTACGGACTGCGCGCGCCTGTGCCCCTCGGGGGGCAATCTGCAGGCGCTGCGCTATAAGCTTTCCTGGGAAAGCGAAACGAACGACAGGGTGCTGAAGGCCACCCGCTGGGGCGCGGCCCTGCCCGAAAGGCATCTGCCGGACCCCGGGAAAGGCGCCCGGGCCTATATTGTCATTTGCCTGGATACCGCCGCGGCGGCGGAGGCGACGCCCGCCATGTACTGCGACGTGGGCATCGCCGCCCAGACCATCTGCCTTGCGGCGGCGGAAAAGGGACTCGCCTCGCTGATGATCATGAATTTCAGCCGCGAGGGCGTGGCGAACGCGCTGTCCATCGACGGGCGCTTCCGCCCGCTGCTGGTGATTGCCCTGGGCGTCAGCGCCGAGAAAACGGCGCTGGAGGAACGCAAAGAGGGCATGCCGCCCTACTGGCGGGACGAAAACGACGTGCACCACGTGCCCAAATGGCCGCTGGAAAAAGTGATTATATAACCAATGCCCTGAGGATCGCGCCTTTGGTTTTTCATTTTCGGCGGACAGCCAGGCGTCCAGGTAAACGCGGCACAGCTCTTCCCGGGAGCGGCCGCGTTTTTCCGTGGCGATCATACTGATCCTGTTTAAAAAGGCTAAGGAGGCGCGTTCAGTTTCGCTGTGGACGGTATGACGCGCTTTGCGCGGCATAAGCGTGCGCAGCACGCGGATTCTCAAATTGATAATTTCAATTTGAGTTTTTCATCCGGAGCCCGTCGACGGCGTAGGGGAGCACCATGAATATCCCGGCCGAGGCGAGGATATTGGAATTCACGGTGAACATGCAGAAGGTGCGGATGCCCATGTGATCGAAGTTTTCGTCGTAGATCGTGGTCAGGTTCATGATGACGCCCGCGGCGGTGCAGACGATCACGATCAGGCAGCCGATCAGGGTGAACAGGCAGTGGGCCTGCTCCATTTTGTTGACGATGTTCCGGGGATTCAGTATCCGGGGAGCTTTCATTGGGATCATCCTTTTCGTTTTGCCGGGCCGCTATTTTCGTTTTCGGCCATGATTATCCGGCGTTTTTCCGTGTTTTTTCGCCTGTTTCCAGCGGGTTCCACCTGCCGGAGAGGAACCGGAGCCCGAACAGGAAAAACAGCGTCATGTTGTGCCCGATCATGCAGCCCCAGGCGCTGATGAGCCCGTACCCGAGGAGGCAGGTGCACACCCAGGTACCCAGGATTCTGACGCCCCACATGCCGGCGAGGTTGTATATCATGGGGATTTTCGTCTGCCCGCAGCCCTGCATCATGCCCTCGGTCACGATGGGCACGCCGTAGAAGGGCTCCGAGACCGCCACCATCCTCAGGACCGTGGTTCCCAGGCGGATGACGGCCGGGTCCCGCGTGAAGAGGCGCACCAGCGGCCCGGCGAGGATGAACAGCAGGCCGCCGCTTACCACCATCAGCGCAATCTCCAGAAGGAGGAAGGTGCTGCCGAGCCGGCGGAGCTTTTCCCTGTTTTTCTCCCCGAAGGCGAAGCCCGCCAGGGTTGCGGCCGCGGTCTGCATGCCCCAGCCCGGGATGTAAAAGGCCGATTCCACGGTGTTGGCGACGGTGTGCGCCGCGGTGGAGGTCTCGCCCAGGGCGTTGATCAGCGAGGCGAAGACCACATAGCCCATGGAGGTGGCGAAGCGCTGCAGCATATTCGGCAGCGTCACCCGGAACACCGGGCCCAGGATCCGCCGGTCCGGCCGCAGGGAACAGCCCCTGGGGGATACGGCCGGGTGGTTCAGCATTTTAAGGAGGGTCACGATCCCGCCGGCGCCGTAGGCCAGGGCGCTGGCCCAGGCGGCCCCGGCGATGCCGAGCCCCGCGCCGGGCAGCGTGATTTCGCGGGAAAACAGCGTGACCGTGCGGGCGGGATAGATCAAAAGAAAATTGAGCGCCACGTTGATGCCGTTGATCCCCAGGGCGATGCGCATCGGCGTGCGGGTGTCCCCGGCGGCCCGGAGCACGGTGGCCGGGATGATGGACAGGGCCCGCAGCAATATGGTTGCGTGCAGGACGCGGAAATACATGGCCGCATCCTCCCGGATCAGGGGGTCGGCCCGCATCCAGCCCGGAACGAAGCCCGCCAGGGCCTGGATCAGCACCGTCAGCGCCAGGCCCGTGATCAGCGTCACCGAAAGGCTCTGGGCCGCGGCGGCCCGGGCCCTTTCCGGCCTGCGGGCCCCGATGGACTGGCTGATCATGGCCAGGAAGCCGATGCCCATGGACGACACCAGCCCGCCGATGAGCCAGTTGACGGTGCCGGTGCAGCCCACGGCCGCGGTGGCGTGGGTGCCCAGGGACCCTACCATCGCCGTGTCGATGTACTGCACGGCGGTCTGAAAAAACTGCTCCAGCATGGTGGGCCATCCCAGGGCGGCGATGGTGGCCAGCATGCTCCTCTCGCCGAAGGGATGGGCTTTATCCAATGTCCTGTCCTCCCGGATCGCTCTTCAGGAAGGCGCGGATCGCCTCTTCGCCCTGCCGGACGGGGTCGGCGCTCATGTCCAGCCAGATTACGTCCTTATGCCGGCGGAACCAGGTCATCTGACGCCGGGCAAAGCGCTTGATGGCCAGGGAAAGCTGCACCTTCATATCGTCAAAGTCCGGGATTTCGCCGGTCAGGTAACGGGTGATATAGCGGTATTCCAGCCCCAGGCCGTCCAGGAATTCCCGGGAAACGCCGCTGTCCATTAGCCCCCTGACCTCATCCGACATGCCCTCTTCGAAGCGGCGGTCCAGACGCTCGTCAATGCGCTTTTTCAGCGTTTCCCTGTCCCAGGTGACGCCCAGGCGCAGGACGCGGTAGCGGGGCTCGCGGCCGGTTTTTTCAAGATCGCCGTCGTGGTGCTTTTCCAGCACCCGCATCACGCGGTTGCGGTTGTTTTTGTCCACCTCCCAGCCCGGCAGGGTCTTCTGCAGAAGGCTGTAAAGCTCCGGCGTGGTCAGCTTTTCCAGTTCGGCGCGGTAATTTAAGTCCGGCGCCCGGTCGCTCAGAAGGTATCCGTCCGCCACCGAATCCACGTACAGCCCGGTGCCGCCCACCAGAAAGGGGAGCTTTCCCCGGTCCAGGATGTCCTCTATGGCCGCGTAGGCCAGGCGCTGGTAGTCCGCCATGGAAAAAAAACAGCCTGGCTCGCATACGTCCAATAAGTGGTGGGGAACGCCCCGCGTCTCGTCCAGAGTGATCTTTCCGCTGCCCAGATCCAGGCCCCGGAACACCTGGCGGGAATCCGCCGAGACCACCTCCCCGCCGAAACGGGAGGCCAGGGCCACCCCCAGGCCGCTTTTGCCGGAGGCGTTCGTTCCTTCGATGACAATCAGGTTCCGCATAGTCCGCTCCTTTGCCGACTTGATGTGGATTCATTCTAAAAGCGGGACAGGCAAAAGTCAATAGACAGGACGGGAGGAGGCTCCGGGGGAGACCGCTCTTTGTGCCCAAAGAGCGTTTTCCCCCGGCCCCCCATCCGAGAAAGGCATCCTGTATGAGCGGAGGAGACGCCGTATGTCTGCCCAAAGGTAACTGTTCAGTCGTGTGTGAAGGAGAACGAACGTATGGCAGCAGAGGGGAGGTATCGGAGGGATCTCCCTCCGATTAT
>CADANQ010000020.1:1597-39499 GCA_902789365.1 uncultured Eubacteriales bacterium | reverse complement strand
GGATGCAGCTCCAGGAAGGCCTGGCCGAAGCAGGCGGAGAAGGTGGGGGTGGGCTCGGTGATGCCGCGCTCGGTGCCGGCCAGCTTGGCGGTGAAGCCGGACAGGAAGTAATACTTGGTCTGTTCAGGCGTCAGCACGGACACGGGGGGCAGCACGCCGAAGGCGTCGGCGGACAGGAAGATGACGTTCTTCGCGTCGGGGCCGGAGGAAACGGGGCGCACCTTCTTGACGATGTTTTCGATGTGCTCGATGGGATAGGAAACGCGGGTGTTCTCGGTGACGGACTTGTCGGCAAAGTCGATCTTGCCTTCGGCGTCCACGGTCACGTTTTCAAGCAGCGCGTCGCGGCGGATGGCGTTGTAGATGTCGGGCTCGGAATCCTTGTCCAGGTTGATGACCTTGGCGTAGCAGCCGCCCTCGAAAGTCCCAGCCGTGCTCGTCGTCGCCGATCAGCAGGCGCTTGGGGTCGGTGGACAGGGTGGTCTTGCCGGTGCCGGACAGGCCGAAGAAGATGGCGGTGTTTTCGCCGTTCATATCGGTGTTGGCGGAGCAGTGCATGGAGGCCATTCCCCTGAGAGGCAGGTAGTAGTTCATCATGGAGAACATGCCCTTCTTCATTTCACCGCCGTACCAGGTGTTCAGGATCACCTGCTCGCGGCTGGTCACGTTGAAGGCCACCACGGTCTCGCTGTTCAGGCCCAGTTCCTTATAATTTTCGCACTTGGCCTTGGAAGCGGTGTAGACCACGAAATCGGGGGTGAAGTCCTTCAGCTCTTCCTCGGTGGGCTTGATGAACATGTTGCGCACAAAATGGGCCTGCCAGGCGACTTCCATCATGAAGCGCACGGCCATCCGGCTGTCCTTGTTGGCGCCGCAGAAAGCGTCCACCACGTACAGCTTTTTGCCGGAGAGCTGCTTGCGGGCCATTTCCCTGACGGCTTCCCAGGTTTCCTGGCTCATGGGATGGTTGTCGTTCTTATAACCGTCGGTGGTCCACCACACGGTGTCTTTGGACATGTCGTCCATCACGATGTATTTGTCTTTGGGGGAACGGCCGGTGTAGATGCCGGTCATGACGTTGACCGCGCCCAGTTCCGTCAGCTGGCCCTTGTCAAAGCCTTCGAGGGCGGGGTTCATCTCGTCGTTAAAGAGGGTTTCGTAGGAGGGATTGTAGATGATCTCCCTGGTGCCGGTGATGCCGTACTTCTCAAGATTGATGCAAGACATACATTTACCTCTTTCTGTGTACAATGGTTATGGGACACCAAATTCCCACATATAACAGTATAACACAGAATTTCAATGTGTCAATGTGCCAAAGGAACCGAAAAATGGCAAAAAAAAGCCCAAACCTTCGTTCTGAGCGGGTTTGGGCCTTTGCGGCGTCACGATCGGGGATCCCGGGCGCGTCGCCCGACACGATACGGTCAGATCCCGGCCGGTACCCGATCCGTGTTTTCGTTTACCAGTCGTCCAGCGGCAGGACATCCATTTCCCTGATAATTTCGGGCAGCGGCGCACACGTGGGCGTCATGGACCCGGGCGTGGCCGTGGGCAGCGGCGTCACAGGCCTGGGCGTGGCCGCGGGCGTCACCGCGGGTTTAATTGTGTACGGCGCGGGCGTGGCCGTGGGCCTGGGCGTGGGTGTGGACGTGGACGTGGGCCTGGGTGTTGCTGGCCTGGGCGTAGGCGTGGGCGTGGGCCTGGGTGTTGTTGGCCTGGGCGTAGGCGTGGGCGTGGGCCTGGGTGTTGTTGGCCTGGGCGTAGGCGTGGGCGTGGGCTTCTTGGGTGCAGGAGTGGCGGGCCCGGGCGTGGGCTTCGCGATTGTCGTCATTTTCGCCGGCTTTTCCGTTGCGGACGCGATATCGTCGCTTTGTTTCATGTACTTAAAATAATCATCGTATTTTTCCGGGATGACGCTCCCTTCCGGGGCAAGGAAATTCTCCCGCGGGATAAAGCAGCCCTCCAGGAAGGTTTCGCTGACGGTGACATTCGGATTGGCGATATAGATCGCTTTCAGCCTGGGATTGTCCGCGAAAGCCCTGGCCCCGATGTATTTCACGCTGAAAGGGATATAGACCGACTCGAATTCGAAATTCGCGAACTGCCCGTCGTCGATCATCATCGTCCCTTCCGGGATCACGAAGGCGTAGTCCTCCGGGCGGACCTCCTGTTCCGCGCTTCCGAATGAAAGCAGCATCAGGCCGCACAGCATTGCCGCAAACAGCGCCCGGCTTCTTCCCGTCATTTTCTTTTCCTCCCCGTCAGACCCCTCCGGCTGACCGCCGGATTCCGCGCAAAACAGCGGAAAGCGGTACGCGCGCCGCTTCATTTATCGCCCGCCGGATATCTGTTGTCAAATCATTTTATATCAGCTTCGCGGCCGATGTCAAATGCAAAAAACGGGCGTCAATACCCGTTTTTTACAATCTCCCTCAGCGCGGCGAAGAGGCTTTCCCTCCCCTCCCGCTTCAGGAGAACGAACATTTTTTCCATCATGTCCGCCGTTTCCGGATGGATCAGGCTCCGGTCGGTGCGGTCAGTAAAATAATCCAGGGGTGCCCCGTCGGTGTAATCCTTGCCCAGATAAACCATGGACGCGGCGACGCGGTCGATGATCATCTCGGCAAAATACTTCGGCGGCATCTTGTAGCCCACCAGATGCGGGGGGCTGTCGGGGGCGTAATCCAGCCAGTATTCAAAATGGTGCCGGTTCCGGCCCTTGTGGTGCATCCAGCACCCGGAGTATCCCCTGCCCCGGCGTTCGGCGCCGACAGGGCTTTTTTTGCCCTCCTGGTAATACCTGACCGACGGAATGAATTCGGTGGGCGAAAACTTGCTCAGATCATGGGTGATCCCCTGGCGCACAAGCCCCACCCGGAAGCACATGCCGCCCACCAGCGTCTTGTGGCGCATAACGGTGGCAAAGTGGCCCCACAGGCGATGAATAAGCATCAGCGCCTCCTGTTCCCGATGAACTGGCCGAACTCGTTCCAGTGCTCCAGGGTCTGCCCGCAGCCGCGGGCCACGGTCTCGTGCGGATTCTCCGCCAGGTAGCATTCCACGTCCAGGGACCGGCCGATGGCCTCGGGAAGGAGGGCCAGCTGGCCGCCGCCGCCGGTCAGGGTGACGCCCCTGTCGAATATGTCGGACGCAAGCTCCGCGGGGGTCTGCTCCAGAACGCCGTGGAGCGCCTCGATCAGCTTGTCCAGCGGGTCCTGCAGGGCCTCGGTGATTTCGTCGGAATAGATGCGCATCACCTTGGGCAGGCCAGAAATCAGGTTGCGGCCGGTGACCTCCATATAAAGCTGGTCCGTCCGCTCCAGGGCGGAACCGATATTGATCTTCAGGTCCTCGGCGGTCAGTTCGCCGATCAGCAGGTTATGCTTGCGGCGGATATACCTGATGATCGCCTCGTCAAACTGGTCTCCGGCAAAGGGGCAGCTTTCCCGCACGATACATCGTCCCATGGAAATGACGGCGATCTCCGTCAGTCCGCCCCCCACGTCCACGATCATCGAGCCCGTGGCGTCCTTGATCTTCAGGTTGGCGCCGATAGCCGACGCGATGGGCCTTTCCATCAGCTGGGTGCGGCGGGCGCCGGCTTCAAACAGGGCGCCGGTGATGGAACGGCGCTCCACCTCGTTGACGCCTTCCGGCAGGGACAGGATGATCCGGGGGCCGCCGAACAGGCGAAGTCTGCGGCTGGTCACTTTTTTGACAAAGGTATTCAGCATCAGGCAGGTCAGGTTCAGGTCCGCGACCGTCCCGTTCTGCAATGGCCGCATGGCCACGATATTGCCCGGCGTGCGGCCGAGCATCCGGCGCGCCTCTTCCCCCACGGCCAGGATGCTGCGGGAGGAGCGGTCGATGGCGATGACCGCAGGCTGATCCAGCACAATGCCGCTGCCTTTTCCGTAAATGACAACGCTGGCCGTACCAAGATCAACGCCGATGTCCAATTGAGGCATGTTCCGATCTCCTTTACAAGCTTCCGGCGGGGAAAACCGACTGCCGAAAGCCGGATTTCATGACTACCTGCTCTGATTATTCGACAGGATGTGCCGTAATTCCTCTTTTCAGGCCCGCGGCAGGCACTTTCTCACCACTTTTTTCCCTTTTGCCCAAATATTCGGCGATTTCCCCGCCACTTTGGATGGCAAAAACCGTCTTTTTCCCGCGTATACGCCAAAAAGGGCTCCCTCTCTCTCCCCCGATCCGCCCTTCCCGGCAGAGTATCACATCTCCGGGGCTTCCGTCAAGCTGTTTTCCGTTTTCCCGCCCCGCCGCGGCGGGAAACGGCGCGGCTTTTGATCCCGCCGGCGGAAAAAAGCGGCAAAGGGCCGCGCGCCGATCCGGCGCGCGGCCCCAAAGGTCATATTCCGATTATTCGCCGAAGCAGACGTAAATCACATTGGCGCCTTCCCCGCGGGTCAC
The DNA here is from genome assembly GCA_902789365.1 of uncultured Eubacteriales bacterium. Taxonomy (GTDB): domain Bacteria; phylum Bacillota; class Clostridia; order Christensenellales; family Aristaeellaceae; genus RUG756. Next base: position 35,062 of record CADANQ010000020.1, on the reverse strand, counting down.
CGTATCCTGGGGACGGAGGTTCCCGTCGTTGTCCGATGCGATCAATTCGTAATCCAGGCAGACCGCCACATAAGGCGCGCAGTCCCCGGTGACGGACGCCGCGTCGGCGTACTGGGAAATGTCGGTCTTGGGCTCCATGGGGATGCCGAAGGCCGCGGTCAGCAGATTGCCGGTGTACACGCACATTTCCTCACGGGTCATGGCGCTGTCCAGGGGCTTGTCCGCCGGCAGGATGCCGTAGCCCGACAGGACCGTCACCGCCTCGTCCTGGGCGTCGGCGCTGCCGCCGATGGCGGCGTAGATCGCGCCGGCAAACTCGCCGAAGGTCATCTCCTCGTCCACGCCGAAGGTGTTCTCGCCGCCGGGCGCCATCAGGTAGTTTTCATAGACGAAGCGCACCGCGTCGTAGTACGGATGCTCCTCGGGCAGGTCCTCGAAGACCACCTGGGACGCGTCCACGGAGCCGAAGGGATTGGAGATGTTCGTAAAGATCCCCGCCTCGGCGTTGATGGATGCCGCGCTGCCGGCGGTAACGATGCCGCCTTTTTCACAGAGCAGCCTGAAGCGCTCCGCGTAGGAGGCCACGGTATCGGACTTGACGGCCTTCACCTGACGCATGTACTCCAGCTTGTCCTGGACCGTCTCGCAGTTCACCAGGTCGGTCATGGCGCTGTAGGCGCCGCTGAGTTCGCCGTCGGAAGCGGTATAGGAGGAATACGCGGCAAGGATATAGCCGTCCAGGGTATCCTGGTCCACGGAGATTGTCTCCAGGAAGTCGCCGATGCCGCCGTAAATCTCATAGGTCTTGCTTACGTTGGGGTCGGCGTAGGAATACACCATCAGGCCGTCGTCCAGCGCCACCGCGTAGGTGCCGTAGCAGCCGTACTGGTCCCTGAGGTTGGGCAGCAGGTACGCGTCGGTCACCAGGGTGTCGATGACTTCCATATCGGCAGTGTATTCCTCCATGCCGATCTCCTGCCAGGAGGCGGCAACCACGTTGAAGTTGTTGCCGGTATCCATGATGACGGCTTCGGCCATGCTCACGGCGCCCAGGTCATAGGTCTGGGCCTCGGCCTGACCGTCCTCCAGGCCGGCAAGGAACTTGTCCGCCGCGGCGCTGTGGGCGGCCATGCCCTCGGCGCTTCCGCAGTAGCCGCTGACCGCGCCGCGGTAGTGGTGCATCTGCGTCGCGATGTCGGCAAGTTTTTTGGCGGCGGCGTCCGGGTCGGTCTCCATCAGCTGCTCAACCTCGCACAGGAACTGGTAGTAGGGAAGCATCTGGGTGTAGTTCACATACGCCATCGAATCGGAAAAGCGTCCCACCGCGGTATAATAGGCGACGTTGATGGGGGACTGGTTCAGGCTGTTCTTCAGGGCGATCCTCAGGGCCTTCACGCGGTCCAGCACCTGATCCGTATGGCTGAAGTCGGTGTGGAACAGCACCTCATCCAGCAGCTCATAGGCCTCGTCCATCTCGTCATTGAGGGCGAAGAAATTGATCCTCAGGTAAGGATGCCCGTTGACCCCGTCGGGAGTGTAGCAGGCGGTATTGGAGGAATAGTTGTACAGGTAACGGCCGAAAGCCGCCGCCAGGGAGGTGCGGTCATAGTGCTCGGTGTCCACATTGCCCAGCAGCTGGACGTACAGGCGGTACCACAGCAGGTCCTCCTGGGGGATGCCGGCGGCGTCAAGCAGCAGGTAGCCCACGCCCAGGCCTTCGGAGGAAGCCTCGGCCCACAGATGGCGGACGCCGTTTTCGTCGGTGGTGTCGGTGATGTTGTATTCGCGCACTTCCTCGGGCAGGGTGTCCACGCTGACGGCCTGCAGGCTGCGCAGCGACGCCTGGAAGCCTTCGCTGTCGCTCTCGCCCATGTCGGCGCGGGCGGCGGTGGCATCCACGATGGCCTGCAGCTCTTCTTCGGTCATCGACGCTTTGATGGCGGCCAACTTCTCTTTGGTCTCGGCGTCCTGCTTTTCCTTGCCGCCGGCCTCGGGGCTGGTGACGACCGTCACGGCCACCGTGTCTTCCCCAAGGAGAAGAGCCCTGACCGTTTCGGCGAAGGGACCGGCGTTGTAGCTTTCGAACTTTTCACGGGTGTAGACCCGCTCGGTGAAGTGATAGGGATTGTCGGTCATAAAGAAGCAGTAGTAAATCGAACTCATGAGGTCCTGGCCGATGGTGGCGCTCTCGGTGGCAAGCAGCTCGTTCATCTGCTCGTTATGGGCCACGGTGTCGATCAGGCTGTCGGAGAAGGGGGTCTCGGCGATCTCCGCAAAGACCTCGCTCATGATCTCGTTCAGGATCTTTTCGTCGCCGGGGTTGACGTTGGAGGCGTACAGGTCCAGGGCGTATCCGGTGCCGCCGGTGGACACGTACACGGAGACTTCCGCGTTGGGCAGCCGTTCACGCAGCTTTTCGGCCAGGGGGCTGGCGGGGGACATCAGGACGGTGGTCAGAAGGTCCAGCACGTCCATCTGCTCCTCGGTGGCCTTCTCCAGCGGCCATACGATGGAAATCAGCGAGCCGCCGTTGGTATCGGTATCGGCGGGCGCCGGGAAGGTGTAATAGAAGGCGCCGCTTTCCGTCGCCGCCGCGCCCTTGTCCGTGAAGTCGAATTCGGCGCGCTCATAGGCGGAGAAATAGCCGTCCAGCAGGGCCAGGAACTTGCCGGGCTCCTCGATGTTGCCGTAGAGGATGGTGACGGAATTGGAGGGATGGTAATACCGGTCGTGGAAATCCCTGATGCTCTCCCAGGTCATGTCCGGGATATACACGGGATTGCCGCCGGTGGTGTTGCCAAGCAGACTTCCGGGATAGCTCGACCGCACCTCGTTCTGGTTGTGGGCATGGGAGATCTTGTAGGAGGAGGTCATCTCGCTGTATACGGTGCCCTCGTACCGGAGCTCGCCGTCCAGGCTGTCCATGGCGTAGCGCCAGGCTTCCTCACGGAAAAGGCTCTCGTCCTCCACCACCATCGGGTTGAAGACGCTGTCGACGTAATAGTCGGTGGTGGCCAGCAGCTGCTCCTCGCTCATCGAGGAATGAGGATAGCAGGTATAGCCCAGGGAATAGGTCGACGCGTTCATGTAGGTGTTGTAGCTCTGGTTGGACAGGGCGAAGAACATCGTCGCATAGGGATACTTCTTCGAGCCGTCCAGGGTGGAATGCTCAAACACATGGGGCGTTCCGGTGTCGTCCTCGGCGGGGGTGCGGAAGCCGATGGAGAACAGCCGGTTGTTGTCCTCGTTTTTGATGAGGAGGACCTGCGCGCCGGTCTTGTCATGCACAAAGGTGTACACGTCCGCGCCGATCAGGTCGTAGGGGTCCACTCGGGTCACGGTAAAGCCGGACTCGGTGTCTCCGACCGCGTACGCGCCCGTTTCCTCCGCCAGGCCGGCGGGCAGGCAGGACGAGGCCAGAGCCAAGGACAGAGTCATCGAAAGGATTTTTTTCATGTCCCGATTCTCCTTTTGACGGTTTTCACCGTACAGAATTTCCCGGCCATTATACCACAGATGCCGGTGATTGAACAGATGGTTTTTTCGCGCGCTCTATATTTATGGCGCCGGCCGCGCCGCGCCGCTCTTTACGGACGTCGCCTTTTGCTGGTATAATGTTGCCGTTAAAAAGCCGCGTATCATTTTCATTGGGAGGCAAAACCATGTCAGAACAAAAAAAAGGCGCCATATTTATGGCTGACGGCTGCGAGGAGATCGAGGCGCTGACCGTGGCGGACCTTTGCTTCCGCGCCGGCATCCCGCTTAAAAAAATCTCCGTTTCCGACAAACCCCTGGTGACCTCCAGCCACGGGATCACCTTCCTGTGCGATTCCGTCATCGAGGACGAAGACCTTGAGGATTACGACATGCTGATCCTGCCCGGCGGCATCCCCGGCACGCTGAACCTGAAGGCCTGCAAAAAGCTGGAGGATGGCATCCTCGCCCACGCCGCGCGGGCGGACCGGGCGGTGGCGGCCATCTGCGCCGCGCCCTCCATCCTGAGCGACCTGGGCCTGCTGAAGGGCCGCAATGCCGCCTGCAACCCCTCCTGGGAGGAAAAAGTGGCCGCGGGCGGCGCCAATATCCTCCGGGAGAACGCCGTCGCGGACGGGAACATCATCACATCCCGGGGCATGGGCACCTCCATCTCCTTCGGCCTGGCCATCGCGGCCTGGTTCCTCGGCGGGGAAAAAGCCGCGGCGCTGGGGCGGAAGATCGTATACGGGCCCTGCCTTGAATGACCGAAAGGAGGCGCAAAGCATGATTAAAATCTACGGATTGCCCACCTGCCCCTATTGCGATTTTATCCATGAACAGATCGCGGGACGGGAGGACGAGTTTGAATACATCGACATCGGCAAACACGTCCGGAACCTGAGCGCCTTTATGCACCTCAGGGACACGAATCCCGTTTTTGACCGGATGAAGGAGATCGGGGACATCGGCGTCCCGGCCTTTGTGTTCGCGGACGGGCGGGTCTCCCTGGACCCGGCCGACGCGGGGCTGATCGAATACGGTTCTCCGAACGCCTGTTCGGTAGATGACCACAAAAACGGCAGGAAGGGCTGCTGACCGCGTCCCTTGCGGAGACGTCATAACGCAGCAGGGCTCCCGGACGGATCGCATCCGGGAGCTCCGCTTTTTTCTGTCCGCGCCGGGAGTCATTTCAGAAAGCGCGTCATCATATAGCCCGTCTGGGTCCCCCACCGCACCTGGCACCAGACGTCGCCGGGGACGACCACCGTCACCATGGAGCCGTCCCACACCTTTTGCATCACGCCGTAGGACTGCCCCGCGCCTTTGCGGAGGTTGACGTAGGACCCGGGATTGGTCACCGTTTTCAGGGCCGTTGCCGGGGCGTTGTAAAGGGTGATGTACTTGGTCATCACATAGCCCGTTTTGCCGCCGCCGCTCACCCGCACCTTGCACCAGGTTTCACCCTGGAAAAGCAGGTCCAGCCGGGTGCCGGGGCTGAGCACCGCCGCCACGGAGGCCGAGGGGGCGGGAGTCACCCGCAGGTTCAGCCCGACGGCGCCGCCCACGACGGCATAGGGCCCGGAAACCGGAACGGGAGGAACCGGCGCGGGGGAAACATCCTCGGTAAGGTAGGAGGAGTCCATGAAGCCCGTTTTGCCGTTGACCCGCACCTGCCAGAAGACCTTTCCCTTCAGGAGCACCGTAACAAGCGTCCCGGTCCCGTAGGTCCCAAGGACCGCCGAGGAGGTGGTGGGCGCGGCGCGGAGGCGGAGGCTGCCCGCCTTCACCCGGGCCGTTGTCCCGCCCGGGGAAACGGAGGACGCCGTGATGAATTCGGAGCGCATATAGCCGTAAACGCCGTTCATCTGCACATAAAACCAGCCGTTCTCCTCAGCCAGGATATGCACCACGGTGCCGCTGGGCACCTGGCCCAGGACCGCGCCGCCGTAGCTGGGATAGGAGCGCATGTTCACATAGCTGCCGTTGTTGGAAACCGTCCCGTCCCCGCCGACGCCCGCGCCGCCGGAGGAGCCGGCCATGGCAAGATAGGTGCCGCTCATATAGCCCCTGACGCCGCTGTCGACAACCCGGCAGTAATACCAGCCGCCCGCGGCGGAGGAGAGCACCTCCACCCAGGAGGACCGGACCGCCGAGCCCAGCCACTGGGACGAGGCCGAGGGCTGGCTGCGCACGTTCAGATAGCCGGTATTGACGACCACGGCGTATTCGCCCGCCGCCAGCGCGGGCGCCGCCGAAAAAGCAAAGCCGAGCACAAGGATCAAAGCCAGAAACACCGCAGTTCCTTTTTTCATTTTCCACCCTCCCCTGTCTTCCTTTATACAGAAAACGAACACGGACCGTGTTTTCTTCCCGTTTTTTTTTCGTTCCCCGCGCCTTCGGTCAGTCGGGCATCAGGTCCACAAGAACGCTGTTCTGCACATCCATGCCCCGGCGGGTGAGCCGAAGGCGTCCGTCCCGGTATTCGAGCAGCCCCAGGTCCAGGGCCTTTTGCCACCTCCGGCCGAAGACCTCGGAAAGGGTCCGCCCGTGCCGGGAATAAAACTCGCCGTCCGTGATGCCCTCGGTGAGCCTGAGGCCCAGCATCACGCTTTCAAACATGGCGTCCTCCTCCCCGATGACCTCCTCATGAGGCTTTTCGCCCCGAAGATAGGCTTCGATGGAAGAGGGATTCTGCCGGCGGACGCCGTCCATGAAGCCCGCCGCGGCGCAGCCGACGCCGATATATTCGCCGCGCTTCCATACGTCCACGTTGTGCCTGCATTCCCTGCCGGGATACGCGAAATTGCTGATCTCGTACTGCCGCATGCCCCGCCGGGCGGTCTCCTCAAGGCACATTTCGTACATGTTCCTTTCGGTGTCCTCGTCCGGCAGCGTCCACTCCCCGTCCCGGACGCGGCGAGCCATCTCCGTCCCCTCCTCCACGATGAGCCCATAGCAGCTCAGGTGGGTTACGCCCAGGTCCAGGGCCTTTCGGAGGCTTTCCCCCACGTCTTCCTCCGTCTGCCCGGGAAGGCCCAGCATCAGGTCCAGATTCAGGTTGTCGAACCCGTAATTTCGGAGCATCCGGACCCCCGCGGCCACGTCGGAAAAGCGGTGGGGGCGGCCCAGCATCGCAAGAAGGCGGTCCTGGGCGCACTGCATGCCCATGGACACCCGGTTGACGCCCGCCTCGCGCATCGCCTCCAGCATGTCCTCCCGGACGGTCCCGGGATTCATTTCCATGCTGCACTCGGCCCCCGGCGCAAAGGGGAACGCCTCACGCAGGGCCGACAGAAGGGTCCGGATCATCCCCGCGGGAACCGCGGAGGGCGTCCCGCCGCCCACATACAGCGTTCGGACGGTCACGTCCCGCCGGGCGCGAAGGCGGATTTCCTCAAGGACCCGGGCCTCGTAGGGGGCAAAAAACTTTTCCCCGCCGCCCACGGAGGCAAAATCGCAGTAAACGCATTTTTTCAGGCAGAAGGGGATGTGCAGATAAAGCCCGATCTCCCTCACGGCATGCTCACCGCGTAAACGTCGTTGCCGCAGCACAGAAGGGCCGTGCCGTTGTCAAGCATGCCAAGATAGCCCGTCACCTGCCGTGAAAGCGGCAGGGGCAGCGCCGTAAAATGATTGTCCCGGTAGGACGCCCTGTAGACCGTGTTCCCGGAAAAGGCGTAGATCCTGGAATTGTGCAGCGCGGCGCCCACGCAGCCCGTGGGCAGGGTCATCCTTGCGTCGCGCGTGCCCCTGACCAGGCGCAGCTCGGTGACGGCCGCGTCCTCCTCCAGCTGGCGGGAAGGCGCAAAAAGCATTTCCGCCGTGCCGGAGGATTCCGCCCAGTCGGCCAGGCGCCAGCCGTACACCAGCACCGTGGCGTTTTTATCCTGGGTGCACTGATAATCGTAAACCAGCATCTGCCGGGTGGTGACCACGTTCAGCTTGCCCCCGGCGTACCGGACCGCGTAGCACAGGCTTTCGCCCAGGGATGCCTCGCCCGTGTTCATCTGCCCGACCCGTATGGTATGCATGGTGGTGGCGGGCACCGTGCCGTAGACGTCCAGGGACGTGACCCAAAGGTAGTCGCCGCCGCCGAAAAAGCCGGCGTCCAGGATGATCATGTCCTCGTACGCCTCGTACTCCTCGTCCACCGTGAGGCCGTCCAGGTCCTTGACGATCAGCGTGGGGCTGGTGCCGTCCCCGACCACCGCGGCCACGTACCTTCTTCCGGCCCGGACGAACTGCACGTTTCCGGCGGCGATATGGTCGTTGTAGGTGGAACGGCCGTTGGCGTCAAAAATAAACAGCTGGTTGTCCACCCACGCGGCCAGCGTCCCGCCTTCGCAGCTGAAGCCGGCGTTGGAGCCCAAGGTGAAGGACCATTTCTCCGTTCCGTTCGCGTTCAGGCAGTAGAGGGTGGTCCCGTCGTAATACAGCACCGAATTGCCGAAGGGCGTTACCTTCTGGGTGGAAGCGCATCTCAGGTGCACCGCTTTCATCGCCGTGGAAGGATTGATGACGCCCAGAAGCGTCAGCGCGAAGGCGCCCACCACGATCACGATCGCGGCGATCACCGCGATCCCCAGAATCTTCCGCTGCCGTTCCTCGGGCCTTTGCCCAAATGTCATCATATGTCCGTATCTCCGTTATATCCTAAAGGGTCCGCGCCGGACCCGTCCGTCCCGGCCGGTCAGGCATAACTGCCCATTAAAAGAATGCCACACCCTCCCCCCGATGTCAAGGCGGTATTGCGTCCCGCGCCGTCTTTGTGTAAGATGAAAGGCAACCGGAATGAATTTGTCCGGAGAGAAACCTGGGATACGGATTTGAAATACGCCGGATCGAAAACAGTTCCGGTCTGCTGGCTGTTTTGGCATACATACAGGATAGAGGACCTGGTCGGCGGCATGATTCTGACGCCGATGACATCCCATCATATGATGCATCTTCCGACGGCCGCGGACAGAATGACCGAAAAAGAAGGCTGAATTCACGATTTGTATCCGGGGATGATTTCCCTCCCGGACATAACCGCGGACATCAACCGGCGATATTTCGAAAAATCACATATGATCGTCCTGAAGGAAAACGGAGACGCGCGTCGAATTATCATGATTTGCGCGTCTTTTTTTGGGCCGCCCGATCCGATCCTTCGGGCCGTCCGGGTTCGGCGCGCCGCAGGAAAGATTTCCCCCCGGCATGCGCGGCCGGGTCCCGTTTTCGGGCATTCGGAGGATATTATGCTGACATACGACACCCTGAGAGAAGAAGCCGGCGAAAAGGAATTTGCCGCGGGAGCGCTCCTGTACCGCCGGGCAATGGTCAGGGAGAACTCCCGGACCGGGGAGGAGACCCTCTATACGGCCATGGACGGCAGCCGCTTTCAGGTTTCCGTCACTCCCCAGGGCGCTCAGTGCGGCTGCGGCGTTCCCTGGTGCAGGCACTGCGTGGCCGCGGTGCTGGCGGCCAACCGCAGCGGCGCGGCGGTGGAGATGGAGCGCAGCCTGATGCGCGCCTCTGCGCCCGCCCTCCTGGACGCGGTGACGGGGTTCCTGCCCGTTTCGGACACGATGCTGCTGCGGCCCGTGCTGCTGATCAAAAACCGCGAGCTTTACATCGCGCTGAAGGCGGGCGAGGAACGGCTTTACGTGGTGCGGTCCATCCCCCGCTTTCTGGAGGCCCGGGAAAACCGCGAGGACCTGTCCTTCGGCAAGGGCTTCACCTACAAGCCCTCCTGGATGCGCTTTTCCCACGACTGCGAGAACCTTCTGGACATCCTGTCGGAATACTGCGCCCAGTTTTCCGACAGCGCCGCCGAAAGCGCCGGAAAGATTCTGCACCTGAAGCCGCTGATGGGCCGGCGGGTGCTGGAGGCCCTGAGGAACACCGAATTCGAAATGAAGACCGAAACGGAAAGCGTCCTCTGCCCCGGCATCCCCGAAATGCAGAGCGATTTTTCGTTTTTCTTTTCCGGCTCGCCCCGGGAGATCCGCCTGACCTGCGAGGTGCCGCCGGACCTGCGCATCCTGAAATGCGGCAGCGAATTCGTATGGGCCGACGGCGCCATCCGGTATGTGAACGAAAAGGACCGCCCCCTGGTGGAGGTGCTTTCCCGGTTCTCAAAAAACGGGAAGGCGCTGTTCCTGTTTTCCCCCGAGGATTCGCCCCGGGTGCTGTCCGAACTGCTGCCCGGCCTTCTGCAGACCAAGCGGGTGGTCATCGGCGGGGACCTGGAAAAGCGCATGGTCCGCCTGCCGCTCCGGGCTGAGGTATACCTGGACCGGGAGGGCAACGATATCACCTGCCGCACGGTGTTCCGCTACGGCGAAATGGAGATCGACCCCTTCAACCCGGCCAGCGACGAAAAACGGATGCTGATCATCCGCGACGTCAAAAAGGAATACGCCATTCTGGACGAGCTGGCCCGGGACGGCTTCCACGTGCAGGGCGGAAAGGTCTACCTGCGCATGCCGGACAGGATATGGGATTTCGTCACCGCCGGCGCCGCGCGCCTGGGCGGGATTTGCGACGTGTTCATGAGCCGGGATTTCAGGCGCATCACCGTACGCAAATCGGCCCTGAAGGGCTTTTTGAGCTTTTCCGGGGGCAGTCTGCGCCTGGAAATGCAGAACGGCGAGGACCGCATCGAGGAGCTGCTGCCCCTGATGGAGGCGCTGCGCAGGCGGCGCAGGTATTTCCGCTTCCGGGACGGCACCTTCATCGACCTGGAGGGCGCCGAAAACTGGCAGGAGATGGCGGAGGCCGTTACCGAGGCGGCGGAGCGCACCGGCCGGGAGGACGACCTGGGGGCCTGCCGCGCCGCCTACTTCGCCGCGCTGATCCGGGAAAAAGCGCTGCCGGTGGAGGAAGACGCCGCCGCCAGGGACCTGTCCGACATGCGCTGCGAGACGCCGGAGCCGCCCCTTTCCTGCCTCAGGGAATACCAGAAGCGGGGCTTTTCCTGGCTGTGGACGCTGCATGCCATGGGCCTGGGCGGCATCCTGGCCGACGAAATGGGCCTGGGCAAGACCGTGCAGATGATCAGCGCCATTCTGCGCAGCCGCATGGACGAGGAGGAGCGCCTTCCGTCCCTGGTGGTGACCCCCACCACCCTGACCTACAACTGGCTCAGCGAAATCCGCCGCTTCGCCCCCTCCCTCAGCGTGATGCTGATCGGCGGAAGCCAGAACGCCCGCAGGGAGCAGATCGAAAAGATCCTGTTGCCCGGCGGGCCCGACGTGGTGATCACCTCCTATCCGCTGATCCGCAGGGACATCGACCTGCTGGGCGAAATCACCTTCCGCTACGCGGTGCTGGACGAGGCGCAGCACGTCAAGAACGCCCAGAGCGTGGGGGCCCACGCCGTCAAGCGCATCCGGGCCCGCACCCGGGTGGCCCTGACCGGCACGCCCATGGAAAACCACGCCGGCGAACTGTGGAGCCTGTTTGATTTCGTCCTTCCGGGGTATCTTCCGGATTACAGCGAATTTATGCACCGCTGGGGCGACGGCGGCAACGAGGAAAGCCTGCGGCGCCGCATCCGGCCCTTCCTGATGCGCCGCGTCAAAAAGGACGTCCTGGGCGAGCTGCCCGAAAAACAGGAAACCGTCCTGATGGCCGAGATGAGCCAGGAACAGCGGCAGATCTACGACGCGGCCCTGCTGCAGAAAAAGGACCGCGTCCGCCGCATCCTTTCGGACAGGGGCCTGGGCCGTGGGCGGGGCGAGGTGCTCAGCGCCATTACGGAGCTGAGGCAGATCTGCTGCCATCCCCGCCTCTGCCTCCCCGAATACCGGGGGGCCAGCGGCAAGCTGGAAATGCTGATGGACCTGCTGCCCGAGGCGGTGGCCATGAAAAAGCGCATCCTGCTGTTCAGCCAGTTCACATCCATGCTGCGTTTCATCCGCACGCGCCTGGAGGAGGAGGGCTACCGCACGCTGTACCTGGACGGCGAGACCCCCGCCGCCGAGCGCCTGGACCTGACCGAGCGCTTCAATTCCGGCGAGGGAGAGATATTCCTGATCAGCCTCAAGGCCGGCGGCACCGGACTCAACCTGACCGGCGCCGACATGGTGATCCATTACGACCCCTGGTGGAACCCCACCGCCGAGGAGCAGGCCACCGGCCGCGCCCACCGCATCGGCCAGACCCGCAAGGTGGAGGTATGGAAGCTGATCATGCACTCCTCCATCGAGGAACAGGTGCTCAGCATGAGCGAGCGCAAGCGCCGGATGTTCGACCGGCTGATCACCCCCGGCGAGGAAATGCCCGCCCGCCTGACCGACAAGGACATCCTTTCCCTTTTCGAATAACGGGAAAACGGCCGCCGGAGGTACAGAGGAAAAACAGATTCCGACGGATTCGGCAAACATTTTCCCATCTTTTCGGCTTTTCGTTTGGTATTTTATATGATATACTCTCGTTTGTGTTTCTTAACGTTCGTGTTTTTGACGAAGGGGAGGCTGTATGAGCGGTTTTTTTGCTTCGGCGCTGAAAGGGGACTGCGTATTCGACCTGTATTTCGGGACGGACTATCATTCCCACCTGGGCACCCGCCGGGCGGGCATGGCGGTCTGGGGTGAGGACGGCTTCAACCGGGCCATCCACAACATCGAAAGCTCGCCCTTCCGCACCAAGTTCGAAAGCGATCTCAGGGAAATGAAAGGGTACATGGGCCTCGGCATCATCTCGGATTACGAGCCCCAGCCCCTGATCGTGCGCAGCCATCACGGCACCTACGCCATCGCCACCGTCGGGAAAATCAACAACCTGGACGCCCTGGCGGACAAGATCGTCCGCTCCTCCCCCTCCCACTTTATGGAGATGTCCTCGGGCACCATCAACGCCACCGAGCTGGTGGCCGCCCTGATCAACCGCAGGGACAACCTGATCGAGGGCATCCGTTACGCCCAGTCGGAAATCGACGGCTCCATGACCATCCTGCTCCTGACCCCCGCGGGCATTTACTGCGCCCGGGACCGCCTGGGCCGCACGCCCCTTGTCATCGGGCGCAAGGAAGATGGCTTCTGCTGCTCCTTTGAGTCCTTCGCCTTCCTGAACCTGGGATACCACGAATACAAGCAATTGGGCCCGGGCGAAATCGACATCGTCACCCCCGACGGCGTGACTGTGCTGTGCCCGCCCGGCGACAAAATGCGCATCTGCACCTTCCTGTGGGTGTATTACGGCTATCCCTCCAGCCAGTACGAGGGCGTCAGCGTGGAAGAAATGCGCTACCGCTGCGGCAGGGAAATGGCCCGGCGCGACGGCGTCACCCGGGACGACGTGGACATCGCCGCCGGGGTGCCCGACAGCGGCACCGCCCACGCCATCGGCTACGCCAACGAAAGCGGCGTGCCCTTCTCCCGGCCCTTCATCAAGTACACCCCTACCTGGCCTCGCTCCTTCATGCCCACCATACAGAAGCAGCGCGACCTGATCGCCCGGATGAAGCTGATCCCGGTGCACGAACTGATTTCCGGCCGGCGGATCCTGCTGATCGATGATTCCATCGTCCGCGGCACCCAGCTCAGGGAGACCACCGCCTTCCTTTATGAAAGCGGCGCAAAGGAGGTCCATGTGCGGCCCGCCTGCCCGCCCATTATGTTCGGGTGCAAATACATCAATTTTTCCCGCTCCAACAGCGATATGGAGCTGATCGCCCGACAGGTGATCAGCGAGGAAGAGGGCGGAAAGGTGGACCGGACGGTGCTGGACGACTACTGCTGCCCCGACACCGACCGCTATCACCGGCTGCTTGACAGGATGCGGGAGCGCCTCGGCTTTACCAGCCTCGCCTTCAACCGCCTGGACGACCTGATCCGGGCCGTGGGCATCGGCGAGGACAAGCTGTGCACCTACTGCTGGACCGGACGGGAGTAAGAAGCCCTTCCCCGGCGTCCGCTGGAATGAGGCGTCTTGGGGGCTTCTTCAGCCCCCAAACCGCTGCCTGAAGAAAACAGGCTTGCCACATTGGGGGTAAGGGCGTTTTTTGCCTATGTGCATCCGTTTGCATACCATAAAAATCGTTGCAGGGGCTGTGATGCCCGGGCATTTTCTCAATGCCCGGGCATCACAGCCCCTGTTTTTTGGGTCCTCGGTTTTTGCCGCCGTTTTTTCGCAGCCCCCGCGTTTTCCCATGCCCGTGAACTCGCCGGGCGGCATATCATAAACAGGCGGAATCCGCCGGCTGTCCGCGACTTGCCCCATCGCCGATCCGGGGTGCAGGGGCGAAGCCTTTGCCGCGGGGCCCGGGGCCGCGCAGGCCCCGGAAGCATGCCGGGCATACCTATATTCACCGGACGATATTCCCAAACAGGCGGGACCCGCCCTTTGTCCGCGCCTTGCCCCATCGCCGGTTCGGGGCCGCGCAGGCCCCTGAGAGCGTCATAGCCTGACGGCCACACCGTTGACGGTCACGTCCTCGTCCGCGCGGATCAGGATATAGCTGTGCCCGTCGATGACCCGGGTCTCCACCAGGTCGCTGCGCTCCGGATCCACCCGGATGGTGACCGCGGGGGTGCGGACCTCGAACTGCTTCTTCGGGGCCACGTTGGCGGCGCTGAGCACCGTGCGCGGGCCGAATTCCGCCCCATAGGCGTCCGTAAAGGCGTCGGCCTTCTCCATGGACACGCCCCCGTCCACCAGCGCGTCCCTTACGTCCAGGGCCGAGAACACCGGCGGGGCGGCTTTTTTGTCCTTTTTCATTTCCTCGGTCCTCTCCAGCACCATGTCCTGGACGGACTGCACGGCCTCCAGGCTGCACTCCTCCCCCAGGGACTTTTCAAGCAGCTGCCCGAAGGTCTCCTTCTGGACGTCGGCGGGCATGGATGGCTCGGTGCCCATGACGCGGGTAACGAAATCCTCGTTGGCGTCCCCGGTATCCTTGGTATACAGGAGCGCGCCGTAAATGTTGCAGGCCCGCTCGTCGAAGGCGGGGAACATAAAGCCCAGCGCCGGGGCGGACACCGCCCAGTCGGAATCCCGGGTATGGAATTCCCCGTCCGCGGCGGAATAGGTCAGAACGGGTTTGGTCAGCTTCACCGGGCACACGGCGCACAGGATGTAATGGAACACCTCGTCGCTGCGCTCCGGGTCTTTTTCGCCGTCGGCGCCTTTGAAGGGCACGTCGTAGCCGTCGTGCAGCATCAGGATCAGGCAGTTGTCGTCAAAACGGAGCGACGATATGATGCCGCGGTACATCTCCTCCGCGGTTTCGTCGTCCTTAAGGGCGCTGTCCCGCAGCCTGGTGAGCAGGCGGTGCTCCGCCCCGTTCATCACCTGTTCCGGTGAAAAATCCACGTCCAGCAGGTTCTGCCCGTGTTCGCCGGAGAGCACGCGGCGGAAGATGGCCAGGTATTTTTCGGCCTCCTCCCGGGGCAGGGCCTGCATGGGCCTTGTGAAGGATGAGATGATCTCCCCGTCCTTCTGCACATAGCAGCCGCGGATGCAGGTGATCGCGTTGTGTTCAAAATTCAGCCGCCGCCGAATCTCGTTCAGGTCCTTTTTGTTCATTTCATTCCTCCGCCGCGCCGTTTTCCGGCGCGTTATTTGCGCGGGAAAACCGCGTTCGGGAACGCGGCCTCCCGTTATTTGTACAAGCCGTTTTCGTCAGGCGCTTTTTTCAGTATTTCGGTAACGGTAAGCCTGTCCCCGTCCACGGAAAAGCGGATATTCATATCCGCGAAGCTCAGCCCGTAGTCCCCGCCCTCCCGGTAGGCGGGCCGTGGGTCCTGCCGCAGAACTTCCCGCAGGATGTCCCGCTTGTCCTCGGGCACCAGGCGCAGCGTGTCCCCGGCAAAGAAGACCTCCAGGCTCCTTTCAGGCGCGGCGCCGGCAAAGCCGCAGCGCGCATCCGGAAAGGCGTCGGCCGCGGGCAGGTAGGGCTTGATATCGTACACCGCCGAGCCATCGGTCATGTCCGCCCCCAGGATGTGCAGCACCGGCCCCCGCGGGGTATCCCATTCCACCCGCTCGAGAACGACGCAGGACAGGGCCAGGGGGTTGGGCCGGTTGGGCGAACGGGTGGCGAAGACCCCCAGGCGGATATTGCCGCCCAGCCGCGGCGGCCGCACCGTCGGCGAAAAGCCGCCCTTTCCAACCGGATCGAAGCCCCAGATGAGCCAGAGCCGGTCGAAGCCCTCAATGCCCCTCAGGGCGTTTTTGTCCCTGAATTCCTTTTCAAACACCACCAGGGAAGGAATGCGGGACAGCAAGGCGGCCTGCCGCGGCAGGCCGAATTTTTCCGGAAAATCGTTATGCACCATGGCAATGGGCCGGATATCCATATCGTTCACCTGTCCGGAGAGGCGCACGTCAAGGCACGGGCTCCCCTGCCGCCTTTCAGGCGTCGTTCTGCGCGATGAGCCGGAGCGCCTCGCGGATCCTTGCGGCCGCCGCGCGGTAATCCTCCAGGCTTCCGCCGTAGGGGTCGGGCACCTCGACGGGCATCACCCGCACCTTGTCCTCAAAGGAGGGAAAGAACATCCCCAGCCGCCAGGCGTGCTCCTCCGTCATGCAGTACACCAGGTCCGCCCACCTGAGCAGGTCCGCCGTCACGGGAGAGGACCGGTGGCCCCTCAGGTCGATGCCCTCCTCGTCCATCACCCGCACCGAATTGTCGCTGGCCCATGCGCCGGAGGGCGCCCTGAGGCCCGCGGACTCCGCTTCCCCGCCCATCCGCCGCCACATGGCGGCCGCCATCGGGCTGCGGCAGGTGTTGCCGGTGCACACAAACAGGATCTTCTTCATCCGCTCCGCCTTTCGTACGTATGGGGCAAGGGTTATCAGGGTCCGCCGGAACGCGTGACCGCTTTCCCAAACCGGGACGCGAATATTTTATCACATTCGAAACATTTTCGCAACATTTTCGCAATATGTTTGGCCGCGGCGCGAATTTCGGGGTATAATGGAGCATGCCCGTCCGAATCGCGGGGACGGCGGAAAGGGGCGGCGGATGAATTTCACCTATCTTCTGGAATGTGCGGACGGCACGCTGTACTGCGGCTGGACCAATAACCTTGAAAAGCGCCTGGCCGCCCATGAACGCGGCGCCGGATCGAAATACACCCGCGCCCGCCTGCCGGTGCGCCTGGTGTGGCACGAGGCATTTGAAACAAAAAGCGAGGCCATGCGGCGGGAGGCCACCGTCAAGCGCCTCAGCCGCAGGGAAAAGGAAGCGCTGATCGCCCGATTCTCCGCGGCGGAGAGCGAAGGCACGTAAAAACGGCGCCCGATCCGGGCGCCGCGATTTTTTGATTTACTGCATTTCCCCCGCCAGCTTCGCGCGGTTGGCGTTCTTCATGCGCTGCTCGTGGCTCAGGGTCCTTTTGCGCATGCGCAGGGATTTGGGGGTGATCTCCAGGAGCTCGTCGTCATCGATGAACTCCAGGCATTCCTCCAGCGTCAGCGGATGCACGCTGACAAGGCGCAGGCTGTCCTCGGCGGCGGAGGAATTGCGCATGTTGGTGACGTGCTTGGCCTTGCACACGTTGACCACAATGTCCCCGGGGCGGCTGGATTCGCCGCAGATCATGCCGGCGTACACCGGGGTCTGGCTGCTGATGAACAGGGTGCCGCGCTCCTGGACGTAATACAGGGCGTACTGGGTGGTTTCGCCGGTCTCGTAGCACACCAGGGCGCCGACGCTGCGGTGGGGGATGTCCCCCTTGAACTCCTCGTAATGGTCATAAACGGCGCTCATGACGCCCTCGCCGCGGGTGTCGGTCATAAATTCGCTGCGATAGCCGAAAAGGCCGCGGGAAGGCACCATGAATTCCAGCCTCACCCTGTCGCCGCCGTCCATGCTGACCAGGTTTCCGCGGCGGCGGCCGATCTTTTCGATCACCGCGCCGGCGTAGGCCTGGGGAACGTCGGCCACCATCAGTTCCACCGGCTCCATCTTTTTGCCGTTTTCCGTTTTGAAAATGACCTCGGGCTTGCTGACCTGGAATTCATAGCCCTCGCGCCGCATGTTTTCGATGAGGATGCTCAGGTGCAGTTCGCCCCTGCCGCACACCTCGAAGCAGTCGGGAGTCACGCCGTCCTTCACCCGGAGGGATACGTCGGTTTCGATTTCCCGGTAAAGTCTGGCGCGCAGGTGGCGGCTGGTGACGAAGGAGCCCTCCCTGCCGGCAAAGGGCGAATCGTTGACCGAGAAGGTCATGGTGACGGTGGGCTCGGTGATGGCCACGAAGGGCAGGGGCTCCACCCGGTCGGGGGAGCAGACGGTGTCGCCGATCTCGATATCCGGGAGGCCGGTGAGGGCCACGATGTCGCCCATGGACACCTTATCCGCGCCGACGCGCTTGAGGCCGTCGTACAGGCTCAGGCCGGTCAGGCGCCAGGGGGGCGTCACCTTGTCGCTCAGGGCGTTGCAGCGGACCACCATCATGCCCTCGGAAAGGGTGCCGCGGGCAATGCGGCCGATGCCGATGCGGCCCACGTATTCGTTGTAGTCGATGGTGGAGATCAGCACCTGGGCCGGGCCCTCGGGATCGCCCTCGGGCGCGGGAATGTAGCGGACCACCGTTTCGAACAGGGGGCGCATGTCGGTGCCGGGAACGGACAGGTCCAGCGTGGCGGTGCCCTTGCGGGCGCTGGCGTACACAATGGGCCTCTCCAGGGTCTCCGGGTCGGCGTCCAGTTCGATCAGCAGGTCGATGATCTCGTCCACCACTTCCTCGCAGCGGGCGTCGGGACGGTCCACCTTGTTGATCACGATAATGACGGGCAGCTTCAGGCTGAGGGCCTTCTGCAGCACAAAGCGGGTCTGGGGCATGGGGCCCTCGAAGGAGTCCACCAGAAGGAGCACCCCGTCCACCATTTTGAGCACGCGCTCAACCTCGCCGCCGAAATCGGCGTGGCCGGGGGTGTCCACGATATTGATCTTGACGCCGCCGAAACGGACGGACGTGTTTTTGGCCAGAATCGTAATGCCGCGCTCACGCTCGATGGCGTTGGAATCCATGACCCTGTCCTCCACCTGCTGGTTCTGGCGGAAGACGCCGCTCTGGCGGAGCATCTGATCCACCAGGGTGGTCTTGCCGTGATCGACGTGGGCGATGATCGCAATGTTCCTGATATCCTCGCGAACCATGAAAAAAACTCCTCTTACCGCAGAATAGGCAAACAAAAACAATATATTTTATACCCGTACGCGGCGGATTGTCAAGGCGGCGTTTGATTGACAAAAAACAATCAAAAGCGTAAAATATAAGCGGAAAAACAATCCATAGATTCGTCGGAAGGAGGCTGCGTCCATGTCTCACCGCATCATCACCATCAGCCGGGAATTCGGGTCCGGAGGCCGCACCATCGGGAAAGAGACCGCCGAAAAACTGGGTATCCCATGCTATGACCAGGAGCTGATCGAAAAGATCGCCGAGGATTCGGGGCTGAACAAGGATTTTATCCGGGAAAAGGGGGAATACGCCCCCCGCGGCTCGCTGTTCGCCTCTTCCTTCTTTTATGACCGTTCCTACACCGGCTTCAACGTGCAGGACATTCTGTGGCAGAGCCAGCGCAAGGTGATCCTGGACCTGGCCGAAAAGGGCGGATGCGTCATCGTGGGCCGCTGCGCCGACTACATCCTCCAGGGGAAGCACGACCTTCTGAAGGTATTTGTGTACGCCTCCATGGAAAAGCGTGAGGAGCGCATCCTGAAGGTCTACGGCGAAAACGAGGATGCCCCCAGGAAGCGCCTGGAAGACAAGGACAAGCGCCGCCGCGCCTATTACCGGCTGTACACCGACATGGAATGGGGCCAGGTGCAGAACTACGACGTCGCCCTGAACAGCGGGGAGCTGGGCATCGAAAAATGCGTCGACATCCTGACGATGCTGTACTGAGCCCGCCCAGGCCAAAAAAACACAGGAAAAACAGGCCTCCCCCGTCCGGACGCGTCCGCCGCGTTGACGGGGGACGGCTTTAAGTGTTATGCTTTCCCCCGGGGACCGCTTTTCCGTCGGTCCCCGTTTATCGTATGGATTTGAGGAGGCCCTGCCATGATTGTGATTCTTCGGGACGACCCGAACGAAAAACAGCTGGAAAACCTGATCAACTGGCTTCGCTCCATGGACCTGAAGATCCATGAAAGCCGCGGGGAAAACCACCGCATCCTGGGGCTGGTGGGCGACACCTCCCGGGTGGATATCGACCTGATCAGCGCCCTGGACATCGTACAGGAGGTCAAGCGCATCCAGGAGCCCTATAAAAAAGCCAACCGCAAGTTTCATCCCCTTGACACCGTGGTCTCCGCCGGGAAGGCCGCGTTCGGCGGCGGACATTTTGCCGTTGTCGCGGGCCCCGGCGCCGTGGAGAGCGACGAGCAGATGCTTCTCGCGGCCCAGACCGCCCTTCAGGCCGGCGCCGACGTCCTGTACGGCGGCGTCTTCATGCCCCGCACCTCCCCCTATTCCTTCCAGGGCCTCAGGGAGGAGGGCATGGGCATCCTTCTGAGGGCCGGGAAGGAAGCCGGCCTGCCCGTCGCCTCGGAGATCACCGACCTCCACGAGCTCAGATGCTTCGACGATGTGGACGTGATCCAGGTGGGCGCCCGGAACATGCAGAATTACGAGCTCCTGCGGGAGCTGGGCCGCCTGAAAAAGCCGGTGATCCTCAAGCGCGGCCTCTCCTCCACCCTGCAGGAATGGCTGATGAGCGCGGAATACATCCTGGACGGGGGCAACGAAAACGTGATCCTGTGCGAAAGGGGCGTCCGCACCTTTGAGCCCTCCGTTTACGCCTCCATGGACATCTCGTCCGTCCCCCTCCTGCATACCCTGACCCACCTGCCGGTGATCGCCGATCCCTGCGGGGCCGCGGGCAGGTCCGCCCCGGTGCCGGCCATGGCCGCAGCCGCTGCGGCGGCCGGGGCCGACGGCCTGGCGCTGACGGTGTCGCCGGATCCCCAGCACGCGCGGGCGGAGGGCCCCCAGAGCCTGACCGGCGCCGAAATGAAAAAAACCGTGGCTGCGGTCCGCCGCGTCCGGGAAGCGCTGAGGGAGGAAACGCGGGATGAATGATACGCTGCGTCCCGACCTGACCGTGGGCATGATCGGCCTGGGGCTCATCGGCGGTTCCCTGGCAAGGGCGGCCTCCGGCGCGGGCTACCGGGTGCTGGGGCTGGACATCAACAAAAGCGTGGAGCTGAAGGCCAGGCTGCTCGGCATCATCGCGGATATCCTGACCCGGGACACCCTCGAAAAGTGCGACGTGATCCTCCTGGGCATCTATCCCCGGGACACCGTCGCCTGGCTTCGGGAGAACGCCCCCTACATCCGCAAGGGCGCCGTGGTGATGGACACCTGCGGGGTGAAAAGGGCGGTGTGCTATCCCTGCTGGGAAACCGCGGCCGAATACGGCTTCACCTTCGTCGGCGGCCACCCGATGGACGGGGCCGCGAAGATCGGCTTTGACCATTCCAGCGACAGGATGTTCAAAAAAGCCTCGATGATCCTCTGTCCCCCCCGGGATCTGATGATCGAGGACATGAAAAAGCTGAAGGACGTGCTGGACAGCGCCGGCTTCGGCCGGTACGAGATCACCACCCCGGAGCATCACGACGAGATGATCGCTCTCACAAGCCAATTGCCCCACGTGCTGTCCTCCGCTTTTATCAAAGCGCCCAATTCCCAGCGCCACCGGGGCTACAGCGCCGGCTCCTTCCGGGATATGACCCGGGTGTCCTACCTGAACGAGGTCATGTGGACCGAGCTTTTCGCCGAAAACCGGGAAAACCTGCTCCGGGAGGTCTCGGGGCTGATCCGGGAGCTTCAGAAATACGAAACGGCGCTCCGTGAAAACGACGACGAAGCCATGATGGCCCTGCTCCGGGACGGGCGGCTGAAAAAGGAGTCCGCCGACAGGGAGGTGCGCAAATGAAGACCGTTTCCATCCCCACGGAGAAACCCTACGAGGCGCTCATCGGCCGGGGGCTCCTCTGCCGGGCGGGTCATGAGATTGCCCGGGTGCACGCGCCCTGCAGGGTCTGCGTCGTCACCGACAGCCGCGTATGCCTCCTGTACGCGGGCGTCCTCGAGGGCGCCCTGAAGGAAGCGGGCTTTGAAGTGAGCCTCTTCACCTTCCCGGAGGGCGAGGCCTCCAAGACGCTTCAGACCTTCGGGGAGGCGGAGGCCTTCCTCTTTGCCTCCGGCCTCACCCGTTCCGACCTGGTGGTGACCCTGGGCGGCGGCGTTGCCGGGGACCTGGGCGGCTTTGCCGCCGCCTGCTACCAGCGCGGTATCCCCTTTGTGCAGATTCCCACCTCCCTTTTGTGCGCGGTGGACGCCTCGGTGGGCGGCAAGACCGCCGTGGACCTGCCCGGGGGCAAAAATATGGTAGGCGCGTTCCACCAGCCCATCCTCGTCCTGTGCGACACTGCCGCTTTCTCCACCCTGGACGAAAAGCGCTGGGCCGACGGCGCGGCGGAAAGCGTCAAACACGGGCTGATCCGCGACAGCGCCCTGTTTGAGCGCATGACCTCCCCCCTGTGGCGGGAGGACATCGACGGCACCGTCCAGATGAACCTGGAAGTGAAAAAAGCCTTTG
Source organism: uncultured Eubacteriales bacterium (assembly GCA_902789365.1). Lineage (GTDB taxonomy): Bacteria > Bacillota > Clostridia > Christensenellales > Aristaeellaceae > RUG756. Next base: position 13,036 of record CADANQ010000020.1, on the reverse strand, counting down.
TCTGCGGGGACGAAACGGACCGGGGCAAGCGCCAGCTGCTCAATTTCGGCCACACCGTCGGCCACGCCGTGGAATCCCTGAGCGGCTTTTCCCTCAGCCACGGCCAGGCGGTGGCCATCGGCATGGCGGCGGAAATGCGGGCCGCCCGGCGGATGGGAATGAGCGCGGCGGACGAAAACGACGTGATCCCGGCGCTGCGCTCCCTGGGCCTTAAAACGGAATGCCCCTTCGGGCACCGGGAGGTGCTTGAGGCGGCCCTGGGGGACAAAAAACGCGCGGGGAACGCCATCACCTTCGCCGTCCTGGACCGGATCGGCCAGGCGCGGCTTGAAAAAACGGATCTTGATACCTTTGCCGAATACGTACGCCTGGGGGTGGAATGATGCTTGCCCGCCTGACGCCCTTCAGCGCCCGGGGCGCCGTGAACGCCCCGACAGGCAAAAGCGCCGCCCACCGTCTTTTGATCCTGGCGGCCCTGTGCCCGGAGGAATGCCTCGTTTACCTTGACAGCGTCAACGACGACATCCGCGCAACCCTCTCCTGCCTTAAGGCCCTGGGCTGCGCCTGGACGGAGGAAAACGGGGTCTATCGCCTTCCGCCGATCGAAAAAAAAGCCGGGACGCCGGTTCTTGACTGCGGCGAGAGCGGCAGCACGCTCCGCTTCCTCCTGCCCGTGGCCCTGGCCCTGGGCGGCGCGGAAATGACGGGCCGGGGACGGCTGCCCCTGCGCCCGATGGACGATCTTCTTGACGCCCTGGAAAAGGAAGGGGCCGTATTCTCCGCCCGACGCCTGCCCTTCAGGGCGGGAGGACGGTTCGGCGGAGGCGAATTCCCGCTGCCGGGCAACGTATCCTCCCAGTACCTGACGGGCCTGCTCCTGGCCGCGCCCCTGGCGGAAAAGGACACCCTGATCCGCCTTAAAACGCCCCTTGAGAGCGCGGCCTACGTGGACATGACCCTGGACGCCCTGGAAGCCTTCGGCGTCCGGGTCGAGCGGGGCGCGGGCTGTTTCCTGGTGCCGGGCGGCCGGCGTCTGAAGGCACCCGAGGGCGGCGTCCGCGCGGAAGGCGACTGGAGCGGCGCGGCGTTTCCCCTGTGCATGGGCGCCCTGGGCGGCGACGTGACCGTGCGGGGGCTGAAGGCGGATTCCCGCCAGGGGGATAAGGCCATCCTGCGGATCCTTTCCGATATGGGGGCCGTGACCGAAATGACCGGGGATCGCGCCCGGGCGGCCCGGGGCGAAATTCGCGGAACGGACGTCGACGTGAGCGGCATCCCGGACATGGTGCCGGCCCTGGCGGCGGTAATGATGCACGCCCGCGGCGAAAGCCGCCTGTATAACGCCGCGCGGCTGCGCCTGAAGGAGAGCGACCGGCTTAAGACCGTATGCGCCATGGTGAACGCCCTGGGGGGCGACGCCGAAACAACGGACGATTCCCTGATCATCCGCGGCAGGGAAGGCGCGCCCGGGGGACGCGCCGACGGGGCCGGGGACCACCGGATCGTGATGGCCGCCGCCGTTGCCGCCTGCGCCTGCGCCGGGGAAAGCAGCGTATCCGACCCCGGCGCGCTGAACAAAAGCTATCCGGCGTTCCCGGATGATATCCGCCGTTTGGGAGGGATCTTCGATGTCGTCGACCTTGGGTGACCGCGTTCGCATCTCCGTATTCGGCCAGAGCCACGGCGAAATGATCGGGGCCGTCATCGACGGGCTGCCGGCGGGGGAAAAAATCGACCCCGACGCCCTTCAGGCCCTGATGGCCCGGCGCGCTCCCGGGCAGGCCCTCACCACGCCGCGCAGCGAAAAGGACTTTGTGCGCATCGTTTCCGGCCTGGTAAACGGCGTGACCTGCGGCGCGCCCTTGTGCCTTCTGATAGAAAACACCGACACGCGCTCCGCCGATTACGAGCGCCTGCGCCGCCTGCCCCGGCCCGGGCACGCCGACCTGCCCGCCCACATCAAGTGGAACGGCTTTAACGACGTGCGGGGCGGAGGGCATTTTTCGGCGCGGCTGACCGCGCCGCTGTGCGCCGCCGGCGGCATCCTGACGCAGCTTTACGCCCGCCGGGGCATTCGCATCGGCGCGCACCTGTACGAGGCGGCGGGCGTCAGGGACACGCCGATGGACCCGATGCGCGTCAGCGAAAAAGACCTGGACGCGCTGCTTGAAGCGCCGCTCCCGGTGTTTGACCTTAAAGCCGGCGAAAGGATGCTTTCCGCCGTCGCCGAGGCGCGCCGGGAGGGCGACAGCCGCGGCGGCATCGTGGAATGCGCCGTCCTGGGCCTGAAGCCCGGTCTGGGAGAGCCGATGTTCGGCGGGCTGGAAAACCTGATCTCCCGGGCGGTGTTCGCCGTCCCGGCGGTCAAGGGCATCGAATTCGGCGAGGGCTTCGGGGCCGCCCGGCTGCGGGGCAGCGAAAACAACGACCCCTACCGCATGGGAAAGGACGGGCCCGCCCCCGTCAGCAACCACGCGGGCGGCATCCTTGGGGGGCTTGCCACCGGCGCGCCTCTCGTTTTCCGGGCCGCCTTCAAGCCCACCCCTTCCATCGCCCTGAGGCAGGACACCGTGGACCTTGTGGAAATGAAGGACGCGTCCCTTGAGATCACCGGCAGGCATGACCCCTGCGTAGCACTCCGGGCCGTCCCCTGCGTGGAGGCCGCCGCCGCCGTCGCCCTGGCGGACCTGATCCTGTAAGCCACACTGCCGCATGAATATAATAAACGGAGGCCCCATGGAAATAGAAAAGCTCCGCGCCGAGATCGACCGGGTGGACAGCGAATTGCTGCCGCTCTTCCTCAGGCGCATGGACCTGTCCGCGGCCATCGCCGGGGAAAAGGCCCGCGCCGGCGCCGCCATCCGGGACCGGGCGCGGGAAAGGGAAATCCTGCGGAACGCGGCCGAACGCGCCGGCAACAAGGCCGAATATGCCCGGCTTTTGTACAACGCCATCCTGGAGTATTCCCGGTCCTACCAGCGGGACCTGATCACCCCAGACGACGATTCCGACCTGCCCGAGGAATGCGGCGAAATGTTCCCCAGGGCCGCCACGGTGGCCTGCCAGGGGGTGGAGGGGGCCTATTCCCAGTCCGCGGCGGACCGGGCCCTGCCCTTTGCCGACATCACCTTCATGCGCACCTTCGAGGGCGTGTTCCAGGCGGTGGAAAGCGGCCTGTGCCGCTTCGGCGTCCTGCCCATCGAAAACAGCGCCCACGGGTCGGTCACCCAGGTGTACGACCTGATGAAGAGCCACCGGTTTTACATCGTCCGGTCGGTCCGGCTGCACATCAGCCACAGCCTGATGGCCCTTCCGGGGGTCCGGCTTGAGGACATCCGGGCGGTTGCCAGCCACGAGCAGGCCATCGGGCAGTGCAGCCGCTTCATCGCGTCGCTGCCGGAAGTCAGGGTGCGCCTGAGCGAGAACACCGCCGTCGCCGCCCGCACCGTGGCCGAAAGCGGGGACAGGACCCTGGCGGCAATCTCCCAGGAGGAATGCGCCGCGCTCTACGGCCTGAATATCCTGCGCCGGGCTGTCCAGAACACCGACAACAACCACACCCGCTTTATCGTCATCGAAAAGCAGCCCCGGGTCTATCCCGGCGCCAACCGCATATCGATGCAGTTCTCTACCTCCCACACCCCGGGCGCCCTGGCCGGCGTGATCAGCCGGTTTTCCGCCATGGGCCTGAACCTGACCAAGCTGGAAAGCCGCCCGGTGGAGGGCAGCGATTTCCGATACATCTTTTACGCGGACCTGGAAGCGTCCCTCATGGACCCGGCGGTGAGGCGCATGATCCTGAGCCTCAAAAAGGACCTGCCGCTGTTCACCTTCCTGGGTTCCTATCAGGAGGTATGAAATGGACGGGCGTTTTTACCTGATCGGGCATCCCCTGGGCCACTCCTTTTCCCCGTCCCTCCACCGTCTTTTCGGCAACGACCGCTACAGCCTCAAGGACCTTGAGGAGGACGAGGTGGGCCCGTTCCTTAAAAGCCGGGAATTCGACGGACTGAACGTGACCATCCCCTACAAACGGAAGGTAATCCCGTATCTTTCGGCCCTTTCCCCCCGGGCGGAGGCCATCGGGGCGGTGAACACCGTCAAAAAACAGCCCGACGGCAGCCTGTACGGCGACAACACCGACGCCGCCGGCTTCCTGGCCCTGGCGGACCGGGCCGGCGTTTCCTTTAAGGGAAGGCATGTGGTCGTCCTGGGCTCCGGAGGCGCCTCCCGCACGGCGGTCTGGGCGGCGAAAAGCCGCGGAGCCGCGTCGGTCACCGTTGTATCCCGTTCCGGCCCGGTGGATTACGGCGTTCTTTATTCCCTGACGGATACCGAGGTGCTGGTCAACGCCACGCCCGTGGGGATGTACCCATCCGAGGACGCCATGCCCGCGGATCCCGCCCGTTTTCCGGCCCTGAAGGGCGCTTTGGACCTGGTGTACAATCCCCTGCGCACCCTTTTCGTGCAGGCCGCCCGGAGCCTGGGCGTTCCCGCCGCCGGCGGGCTGTATATGCTGGCAGCCCAGGGCAGCGCCGCCAACGCCGTTTTTACGGACCGGGAGGAGGACACCGGGGAGCTTGAGAGGGTCTTTTCCGCCCTCACAAGGCAGAAGGAGAACCTGGTCCTGTGCGGCATGCCCGGAAGCGGCAAAAGCACCATAGGAAAAATGCTTGCCGAAAAGCTGTCGATGCCGTATATTGATACTGACGAAAAGATCGTCGAAAAAGCGGGAATGCCCATCCCGGAAATTTTCTCGCGGCGCGGGGAAAAGGCTTTCCGGGACCTGGAAGCCGATGTCATCCGGGAAGCGGCCCGCCGCTCCGGCCAGGTGATCTCCACCGGCGGCGGCGCGGTCCTCCGGGAGGAAAACCGCCTTCGGATGCGGATGAACGGCCGGGTCTTCCTGATCCGCCGTCCCGCGGAGGCGCTGGCGACCGCCGGCCGTCCCCTCAGCAGGGATCTGGCGGCGCTCAGGGCCATGGAAAAAGAGCGGGCGCCGCTGTACGCCCTGACCGCGGACGCGGCAATGGACAACCTGACTTCCCCGGACGACGCCGTCCGGGCGATCCTGGAGGACCTGAAATGCGTATCCTTGTGATCAACGGCCCCAACCTGAACATGCTGGGGATCCGCGAGCCCGACATCTACGGAAAGCGGACCTTTCATGACCTGGAGGAAAGCATCCTCGCCTGGGCGGAAGAGATCGGCCTGGACGCGGAGCTTTACCAGAGCAACCACGAGGGCGACATCGTGGACCGCATCCAGGGCGCGCTGGGGCGCTTTGACGGCATCCTGATCAATCCCGCCGCCTACACCCACACCTCCGTAGCCATCCTGGACGCCCTCAAGGCCGTCGGGCTGCCCGTCTGCGAGGTCCATCTGAGCGACATTTCGGGCCGGGAGGAGTTCAGGAGGTTTTCCTACGTTTCCCTGTACGCCGGAAAGACCATCGCCGGAAAGGGCTTCGAGGGCTACCGCGAGGGGCTTGCGTGGCTCAGGGACCGGATCGGCGCAGGCGCGCCGTAAAAAATCGCCTGCAATCAGGCGCAACTTTTTTGACAGGAGGAAAATAAAAAATGTACACCGCTTCCCCCGACCGCTACGAACACTTTGAATACAACCGCTGCGGAAAAAGCGGCCTGAAGCTGCCCCCGGTCTCCCTGGGGCTGTGGCACAATTTCGGTTCTTCCGGCAGTTATGACAATATGCGCGCCATGTGCACAACCGCCTTTGATCAGGGGATCACCCATTTCGACCTGGCCAACAACTACGGCCCGGAGGCGGGCAGCGCTGAGGAGAACTTCGGCCGCATCCTCCGGGACGACCTGATGCCCTGGCGGGACGAGATCCTGGTATCCACCAAGGCGGGCTATTACATGTGGCCCGGCCCCTACGGGGAATGGGGCAGCCGCAAGTACCTGATGGCCAGCCTGGACCGGAGCCTCAGACGCCTGGGCCTTGATTACGTGGACATCTTCTACCATCACCGGCCTGATCCCGACACCCCCCTGGAGGAGACCATGGAGGCCCTGGGGGATATCGTCAGGCAGGGCAAGGCCCTGTACGCGGGCATCAGCAATTACAACGGGGAACAGATGACCCGGGCCGCGAAGATCTGCCGTGAAAGGCATATCCCCCTGGTCATCAACCAGAACCGCTATTCCATTTTTGACCGTTCCATCGAGCAGAACGGCCTGAAAAAGGCCGCCGAGGAAGAGGGCCTGGGCATCATCTGCTTCTCGCCTCTGGCCCAGGGCCTTCTGACCGACAGGTATCTGAACGGCATCCCGGAGGATTCCCGCATCCGCACCGACGGACGCTTCCTGAAGGACAGCGTCCTGACCGAAGAACGCCTGGAAAAGATCCGCGCCCTCAACAGCCTGGCGCTTAAGCGCGGCCAGTCCCTGGCCCAGATGGCCCTCCAGTGGGTTTTGAAGGACAGCGCAGTCACGTCGGTGATCATCGGCGCTTCCAGGCCCGCGCAGATCCTTGACAACGTGCGCTGCGCCTCCGGCGCGCCCTTTACCGGGGAGGAGCTTGAATTCATTGACAGAAACAGCTGATCCCGGGATCTTTTCCCGGATGAAGTCCGGAGACAGCATGGGCGTGCTGCTTTCGGTGACCGGCGAAAACCGTTCTCCCGACGGGGACGAGCCCGAAACCGTCCGGGTGGTCACCGTGGGGACGCTGCGGCGCCTTGACGAAGGCTGGAAGCTGAATTATATCGAATCCGATCCCGACGGGAACGGCTCCCAGGAGGTGGTCATTACCCTGACGGAGGGCCGCGTCGTGATGGAACGCGCCGGCGATTTCTCCACCACCATGGTATTTGAAAAGGGCAGGCGCTTCGACGGGGCCTACCGCACCCCCTGGGGCGACCTGGCCATGGGGATCTACACCGTTCAGGTGAATGCCTCCTTCGGCGAGGAGCAGGCCTCGCTGCGCCTGGTGTACCAGGTGGACATCCAGGGCCGCTTCACCGCGATGCACGACCTGACCCTCCGCTTCGCGCCCAATGAATGACCTGTACGACGAGCTCAAAAAGGACCTTGCCTCCCGCCTGCCCCCCGGCGCGCCCGTCCGCTTTTCCCTGCGGGAGGACAGCCTGTTCTTTTCGGACCTGAGGCGCTTTCCGGACGTCCCGCCGCCGGGGGCAGGCTGGCGCGCCCGGGAGGAAAACGGCGTATGGTTTTTTACGCCGGAAGCCGGGCTTTCGGACAGCCTCTGCCCTCAGGAAGCGGACCCCGCCTTTCCCTCCGGCCCGATGGGGCGCTTCGCGCGCCTCCTTTACCTTTACCGGGAGGACGGGCCCGCGGACGAAGGCTTTACGCTTTTCCTTCTGCGCGTCCTGGGCAAAGCGCGCCTTAAGCGGAAGGCCGGCGACCTTCTGCCGCCCCTCAAGGCGGCCTATGCCCGCGCTCTGGCCGCGAAAAAAAAGATCAGGACCCGGACGACCGCCATGATTGCCCTTGAGGCGGCCCGGCTCCTGGAAGGGGACCTGCAATGGATATCCTTGTGATCGGCGGCGGCGCCTCCGGACTGGCCGCCGCCGTTTCCGCGTCCTCCGCCGCACGGGTGACCGTGCTGGAAAAGGAGGAGCGGCCCGGCAAAAAGATCCTGGCCACCGGCAACGGGCGCTGCAACCTGATGAACGACGGGGAGCTTAAGTATTTCCACGGCGAGGAATTCGCCAAAGCGGTCCTGGGAAGCGACGGGCCCCGGCGGCTGCGCGCCTTTTTTGACGGCATCGGCCTCAATGTGATGTCCCGGGCGGAGGAGGACGGACGGGTGTACCCCGCCACCCACCAGGCTGCCTCGGTGCTGGACGCGCTCAGGGCGGCCTGCGCCCGCGGGGGCGTCCGCTTCATCCCCTCCAGCCCCGCCGACAGCATAGAATCGCGCGGCGGCGCCTTCCGGGTGCGCGCCGGGGGGGAATGGCACGGCGCCGATAAGGTGATCGTATGCTGCGGCTCCCCCGCCGGGACCGGGGAGAGGAAGGGCTCCTACGGCCTTCTGACCGGCCTGGGACACCCCATGATCCCCCTGGTTCCCGCCCTGTGCCCCCTGGAATGCGATATGCGCTCCCTGGGCGCGCTGAAGGGGCTGCGCCTGCCCGCCGCGGTAACGCTGAAGGCGGACGGCGAGCCGGTGGCCCAGGCCGGAGGCGAGGTGCTGTTCGGCGACCGGGGGCTGAGCGGCATCGCCGTCATGCAGCTTTCCGCCGACGCGGCCGCGCGTCCGGGGGCTCATGTCACGCTGTCCCTGGACCTGTCGCCCCTCCTGGATATCGCCCCGCGGGATCATTTTCATTTCATTTCGGGCCGGGACGCGTTCCGCTCCCCCGGGGACGCGGAAGCGCTCCTCGCCGCCCGCCTTTCGCTTTTGCCCCGGGAGGACCTGTTCACCGGACTCCTTCCCCGGGTGCTTGCCGGCGTCGTCGACCGGGGACGCCCCGGCGTGAAGGAGCTGGCAAGACGTCTGACGGATTTCACCCTTACCGTCACCGGCGTCCGCGCCGACGCGGCCCAGGTGATGCGCGGGGGCATCGATACCGCGCTTTTTGATCCCCGCACCATGGAAAGCCGGCGGGTGCCCGGTTTGTACTGCGCCGGCGAAATGCTGGACGTGGACGGGGACTGCGGCGGGTTCAACCTGATGTTCGCGTTCCTCAGCGGCATCGCCGCCGGAAAAAGCTGCGTCCTTTGACCCGGCGGGGACCTGTCCGCGGAAGATTCTTCCCCTGTTTCCCCACCCCGTTTTTTGACCGTCTGGAGGCAAATATGGATTACGTTTCCCTCTCCCCCGGCGCCCTTCTCTCCCCCGTGCCCGCCGTGCTGGTTTCCTGCGCCGACGAAAACGGGCGTCCCAACGCGCTGACCGTCGCCTGGGCCGGCACGGTCTGCTCCGACCCGCCGATGGTTTCCATCTCCGTCCGGCCCGGGCGCTATTCCCACGGCCTGATCTCCTCAAGCGGCGAATTCGTCATCAACCTGTGCTCGGAGGAGATGCTGGCGGACGCGGATTACTGCGGCGTCCGCTCCGGAAGGGACGGTGACAAGCTTGCCGCCCGGGGCATGGAGTGCGTACCGGCGGAAGGATTGGCCCGGGCCCCGGGCATTGCCGGCGCGCCGATCCACCTGGGCTGCCGCGTGGAAAAGATCCTCCCCCTGGGAAGCCACGACCTGTTCATCGCGAGGATCGTATCCCTCCGCGTCCGGGAGGACCTGGTGGACAAAAAGGGCGGCATCCATCTGGAAAAGGCCCGTCTCACCGCCTACAGTCACGGGGTGTATTACGCCCTGGGAAAGGCCCTGGGCTTTTTCGGCTTTTCCGTCGCCTCCCCCGACGTGCTCCGGCGGCGTATGAAAGCCCTGAAGTGAGTTTGTCCGTTTTCCCGTATTCCTTGCCTTGCCCGTGGGATTGTGCTATACTGGATAACACCAATGGAAAGGAGCGCCGCACGCATGGACGATTACAAGCTTGTGATCCACGGAGAAAACGCGCTGAAAGGCGATACCTACGTATCCGGCGGAAAAAACACGTCCGTGGCCGTGATTCCGGCCGCGCTCCTTTGCGACGAACCCTGCGTGCTGGAAAACATCCCCGATATCGAGGACGTTCACGTGCTGGTGGAGATTCTTCGTCATCTCGGCGCCGCCATCAGCTTTGACCCGGCGACCAAGCGCATGGAGGTTGACCCCACCACCGTGACAAAGTGCCAGGTCCCCTATGCCTATACCCAGAAAATGCGCGCCAGCTATTACCTTCTCGGCGCGCTTCTCGGGCGCTGCGGCGAGGCGGAGGTCGGCTATCCGGGCGGATGTTCCATCGGGAACCGCCCCTTCGACCTGCATATCAAGGGCTTCCGGTCCCTGGGCGCGACGGTGGAAGACCGCTGGCCCGTCATCACCGCCACGGGGCCCCTGACGGGCGCCGGGGTCTTTTTTGACAGGATCACCGTCGGCGGCACCATCAATGTGATGATGGCGGCGGCCAGGGCCGAGGGCAACACCATCCTGTACAACGCCGCCAGGGAACCCCACGTGGTGGACCTGGCCAACTTTATCAACTCCATGGGCGGCTCGGTCAAGGGCGCCGGCACCGATACCATCCGCATCAAGGGCGTAAAGCGTCTGCATCATTCCACCTACGCGGTCATTCCGGACCAGATCGAAACCGGCACGCTGATGATTGCCGCCGCGGCCACCCGGGGCGAGGTGACCATTCACGGCTGCATCCCGACCCATATGGAAAGCCTGACCGCAAAGCTGCTGGAAATGGGCGTGCCCGTCACCGAATCCGACGACGCCATCAAAATCGGCGTCCTTCGTGGGCACCGGGCCGTGAATATCAAGACCCAGGAATACCCCGGGTTCCCCACCGACCTCCAGCAGCCCATGTCGGCCATGCTCACCATGGCCAAGGGCCGCAGCGTCGTGATCGAATCCATTTTCGAGAACCGCTTCAAGCACCTGCGGGAAATGATGCGCATGGGGGCCCAGGTCACCCTCCTGGACCAGACCGCCATCATCGACGGCGTATCAAAGCTGTACGGTTCCCCCGTTACCGCCACCGACCTGCGCGCCGGGGCCGCCCTGGTGGTCGCCGGGCTGATGGCCCAGGGCGATACCGAGATCTATGAGCCCGGCTTTATTACCCGGGGCTACGAACGTCTTGAGGAAAAGCTGCGCTCGCTGGGCGCCGATATCCGCCGGGAAAAGATATAAGGAGCCTGATCATGAACGCTTTCGAAACGCTTGGCCTTTCGGAAAACGCCCCTGAAGCCGATATCCGGCGGGCCTATCACGCCCTGGCCAAAACCTGCCATCCGGATCTTTTTTCCGATTCGGCCGAACAGGCCGCCGCCCAGGAGAAAATGATCCAGCTGAACCTGGCCTACCGGGAAGCCCTCCAGCGCTGCTCAAACCGCCCGGCCCCCAGCCATTACGTGGTGCTCAGCCCGGAAAAGGCCATGGCCATGGCCCAAAGCTATTTTGAACGCAAACAGTACGACAGGGCTCTGGTGCAGCTGAGCCACATCGAGGAAAAAACCGCCCCCTGGTATGCCCTCCAGGGCAATATCCTGATGGGCATGGGGCAGTATCAAAGCGCGCTGCAGTCCTTCAAGGTCTGCACCCGCATGGACCCGGAAAACAGGGACTATCACGAGGCGACCCTGCGGGCCGCCGTCGCCGTGCGCAAGCACCAGCAGATCCACTACCGCATCGCCGACTGGGCCAGGGGCCTGCTGAAAAAATGATCGTTCCCTCTGCTGCGCGTCTCCGCTTTTCCGCGGGGCTTTTTCTTTTTGTATCTGTTCAGTCCTGCGGACAGTTTAGATACCGCGGGGGGTACCCGTACCCCCCGCGAGCCCCCCGGGCGAAGAACGGAGTCCGGGGAAGGGAAACCCCTTCCCCGAGTCCTGAGCCTCGCCGG
>CADANQ010000020.1:0-1575 GCA_902789365.1 uncultured Eubacteriales bacterium | reverse complement strand
CCGCTGAAACGGATCATAATCGGAGGGAGATCCCTCCGATACCTCCCCGCTGCTGCCATACGTTTGTTCTCCTTCACACACGACTGAACAGTTACTTCTTTTTTCCCGGCCGGCGCCGAGGCATCATCCCGCAATTGCGCGTCCCGGCGGAATCGTGTATACCGGCATCGGTCAGTGACAATACGGAAAGGGGTGTCCGTGATGAAATCAGCAGGGCGGCTGTGCCTGCTCACAGCCCTGATCATGACGGTGCTGATGAGCGTTTCCGCCCGGGCGGGGCGGGATTGCCCGCTTCCCGACAGCAAAAGCGCCGTCGGCTTATGCGAAAAAATCGCGCAGCCCGTGCCTGAAGATGCAGGCGTACGGGCCGGCGAATATGTTTTCTTCGGCCGATATCCGCAGACGGCGTCCGGGGACGACGATACGCCGGTCGAATGGCTGGTCCTGGAGGTACGGGACGGAAAAGCCCTGCTGCTCAGCCGGTACGGACTGGACTCGCAGAAATTCGACAGGGCCGCCGGCTCCGGATCCTGGATATACTGCAGCGTGCGGACCTGGCTGAACGAAACCTTTTTTGAGAAGGCGTTCACCCCGGAAGAACAGCGCCTGATCGTCCCGACGGCGGTCGACGACAGCCCCGTGTGGAACACGCCCGGACAGACAGACGCGCAGGATCACGTGTTCCTGCTGAGCTATGCCGAAGCGGACAGGTATTTCGGCATTTCATATGAAAACAGGGACCGGCTGCGCACGGCGCCGACGGATTACGCGAAGGCTGCCGGGGCATATTCTCTGGTCCCCATCAGGGGAGCCGGGGACCCGGACGAAGCCTGGTGGTGGCTCAGGTCGCCGGGGAAGGAAGCGAAAACCGCGGCCGCCGTCAATACCGACGGAACGATTCGCAGCGTGCCGACCCATTGGGCAGGCGGATGCGTCCGTCCGGCCATATGGGTCACCCTCGTCCCCGGCCTGTTCCGATGACATTGAATCAATCATATCCGGCGTTTTTGAGGACTTCGTCACCCGCCCTTTTTTATCTTCCGGGCGGCGCGCCGTTCCTCCTTCCGCCGGCGGCGCTCCTCGGCCTGCCGCTCCATTCGGGCCCCGCGCTCCCGCTGATCTATGATCCTGTCCCGGAGGTCGGCCAGGTAAGCGGCGTATCCTTTTTTGTATGTGTTGTTTTCAAATTTCTTCAGCAGCTTCCTGGCCGTGCGATAGGATTCGTATTCGTCATCGGGGAAAATGGCGGCGTCCCGGAAAAGCAGCGTGCAGACGATCACCATGATGATATTGCACCCCAGCGACGCCCGCGCGTCGGATCCTTTGGTTTCGATGTAGGCCGAAAAAAAGCGTATGCCCGCCTGCCGGGCTTCCTCTTCGGTCATCGAGCCCGGATCCAGGGCAAGAATTTCATCGTAAAGCTGTTCCACGCGCTTTTGCCGTTCGGCATATTGTTCCATCCGAATCCTTCTTTCTGCGTATCTGTTCAGTCCTGCGGACAGAACAGATACCGCGGGGGGTACCCGTACCCCCCGCGAGCCCCCCGGGCGAAGAACGGAGTCCGGGGAAGGGAAA